>CALJPB010000037.1 GCA_937981305.1 uncultured Selenomonas sp. | reverse complement strand
TCTGCGCCGACGATGCGGCACCTGTTGTAAAAGCTGTGGAAAAGACCTGCCAAATCATAGGCAAAGCGCGCGATACGATGCGGCGCCCGCTCCTTCGCCGCGCGCTCGATCTCCTCCGCATACGCTTCGATCTTCTTGATGAGCGCGATTTCCGTCTCGTCCGTGAGCAGCGAGAGCTCGGGCGCGGTGCCCGCTGCGATTCCCGCTTCCTGCGCCTGGCGGAAGATGCTCGAAATGCGTGCATGCGCGTACTGGATGTAGTAGACGGGATTCTCGTTGGAATGGGACTTCGCGAGGTCGAGGTCGAAATCGAGCTGGCTGTCGAGCGAGCGCATGAGGAAGAAGTAGCGCGCCGCATCTGTGCCGACCTCTTCGATGAGCTCTTCGAGCGTCACGCTCTCGCCCGTGCGCTTCGACATCTTCACGAGTTCGCCGCCGCGATACAGGCTGACCATCTGCAGGAGGAGCACTTCCAACTGCTCGGGCGCATAGCCAAGTGCCGCGAGCGCCGCCTTGACGCGGCAGACATAGCCGTGATGATCGGCTCCCCAAATGTTGATGAGATGGCCGAAGCCGCGCTCCAACTTGTTCCGATGGTAGGCGATATCCGCTGCAAGGTATGTCGGCACTCCGTTGTCACGTATGACGACGCGATCCTTGTCGTCACCGTAATCCGTCGAGCGCAGCCACAGGGCGCCGTCCTTGTCGTAGACCTTTCCCTTCTCCTTGAGCGTCTGACAAGCGTCGCGCACGGCCTCGGGATGGAGCGTGCGCTCGCTGAACCATTCGTCGAACGTCACGTTGAACGCGGCGAGATCCTCCTTCAGCTGTGCAAGCTTTTCCTTCAAGGCAATCTCCTTGAAGGCGGCGAGGCGCTGTTCCTCGCTCAGCGAGAGATACTTCTCGCCGTCCGCTTCCACGATGCGCTTCGCCGTGTCGATGATGTCCGCGCCGTGGTAGCCATTTTCCGGAAAGGCCGTCTCCTTGCCCAGCAGTTCCAAGTAGCGCGCGTTGACCGATGCCGCGAGGTTGTCGATCTGATTGCCCGCATCGTTGATGTAGTATTCGCTGTGAACGGGATAGCCGGCCGCTCGCAGGAGATTGACGAGGGCGCTGCCGACCGCTGCGCCGCGTCCGTGCCCGACGTGCAGCGGTCCCGTCGGATTCGCGCTGACGTACTCCACCTGTATGCGAGGTGTATCATTCGGCGGCAGTGTACCATACGCCTCACCTGCGGCAAGAACGGCACGCAGCGTATCGGCGATCACAGACTTTTTGAGGTAGAGATTGAGGAATCCCGGACCTGCAACCTCCGCATGATCGAGCCAGTCTCCGGTCAGATGCTCCTTGATCGCTGCCGCAATTTGCTGCGGCGGACGGCGAAAGACACGTGCCGACTGCATCGCAAAATTCGTTGCGAAATCACCAAGCTCCTTTTCCGGCGGTTCTTCGAGAAGAATCGCGGGCAGCGGGCCGCCCTCCGGCAGCTCCCCTGCCGTCACAGCCGCATCCACGGCACGGATGAGCGCCTGCTCTATCTGCTGTTTGATATCCACCTTGACTGATTCTCCTTTACACCGGCTCGATTCGTATATCGAGCGTGTTGTCACTCTGGCGCACGCCATCCACATAGAGCGTATAGAAAATATACGCCTCCTCCGTTCCATCCGGGAACGCACGGATGCGCAGACGGCGCGTCACCGTCTTGAGGAAGAACGTTCCATAGGGGGTACGGTAGTTGCTCGTGCGTTCCTCACCTGCGACAAAGTGCTGCGCATAGCGCACAACGCCGCGCCGCTGCAGCATGATCCCCGCCTCACCGAGCCGCAGAACGGAGGGAACGACCTCCCCCTCGATGAGCTCCGTATCATCATAGCTCACATAGCGGCTCTCTCCACGCAAAAAACGCCGTCCGATAACGGACAGCGCAATGCGGCTCTCCTCGCCTGCAGCATCCACCTGTCTCCCCTCAATGAAGACACGCACCTGCTCCGCACCCTTCATCGAATCTCCCTCCGATAAAAAGTGTTCTGCATAGCCGTTCCTAATTCTGGTCAACGGCGATCGCCAGATCCACCAACTGACCGCTCAGATTCATCTCCACAACAAGATACTGCCCGTCGCTGATCTTGACCTCGAAGTCCTTCCCCACCGTCAGCGATGGCGTTGATATATCAACATCCAGACCAAGTCCCGTGATGTTCGTCGCCGTATGGGCCGTCAGCATATTGCTGAGTTCCGAGATCGCGCTCTGCGCCATCTCGTCAAACGTCTCAACCGGCATCCCCATCATCATCTGGGAGGCGATGAACCGCGCCGTATCCTCACTCATATTGTAGACGACATTCCCGCGGATCTGCTTCGTGAAGCCGACCAGCATCGACACGCCGAGACTCTTGACCCGACTGGATGCGGCATAGAGCTTCGTACGCGTCGGTTCGGGGAATCCGAGCATCGGCATCACCGTCGTAAAGGCATCCACAAAAGGATTGATCAGTTTTGCATCCATTGACTACTCTCCCTCTGCAAAGCCCACATTCATCTGCACCATTCCGATCGGCAGCCGCATGCTGATACAAAATGTCGTCATACGAGGGCTGACAATATGCACCTTTGCCCCATGAATCGTCCCCGGCGGTGTCAGGCGCAGTTCCTTTCCCTCAAGTACGTTGTTGATCTTGGAGACGGCGCGTCCCGCAATGATATTTGCAGCTTCCTCCACGGCATCCACCGCTTCATCATCTGCAAGCTCCTCCACGGTCGCACGCCCAAGCATATGCATTGCAAACAGCTTGATCACTGCCTCATCCACATAAAAGATCACGCGCCCCGTCGTAAATCCCGTAATGCCGATGATGACCGCCGCACCGCTCACATCAAGAGCACGCGACTCATAGGGCGCAATCTCCGCCGTCCCCTCCATACCGAGCAGACCCGAGATTCCCTGCTGCAGCCCCCGTGCAAACGGTTTGGCATAGAGTTCGCGAAAGACCGACTCCTGGCTTGCAGCCACCTGACCAATGAGATGGAACGTATCCACCAGATCGGACTTTGACACCGGCTTCTGGAGAAATGCACGAAGTCCGATGGCCTTCCCCTGCGTAATAAGGTTCAGATCCTTCATCGCACTGATCATCAAAATCCGCGCCTCAGGATCTAGAGCAAGAATGCGTTTGCTGCATTCCAGGCCATTCGCATCCGGCAAATTCATATCCATCGTCACCAGATCCGGATGGAGCTCCGCGTAGAGTCGAAGAGCCTCCGCCGCATCCGCCGCCATGCCGCAGACCTCAAAATCCGTATCCCTTAGATTCTCGGCAATCATAACACGGCTGATCTTGGAGTCATCCACGATCAACACACGTAATTTCCCCATATAACTTCACCCTCTTTTACGGATCATCTCATGTATCCCTTATTATACACGAAACGCGGCCGTTCGTCACATATTTTTTGGTAAAACTTCAATCCAATATCCATCCGGATCTTCGACGAAATAAATTCCCATCTCCGCATTCTCATAGCAGATCACGCCCATCGCAGCGTGCTTTTCGCGTGCTGCTGCGTAATCCTCCGTATAGAGTGCAAGATGGAACTCCTTCTCCCCGAGGTTATACGGCTCTGTGCGTTCATGCAGATGGGTCAGTTCCAGTTCAAAATCCGTCACGCCGTCCGAAAGGTAGACGAGGGTGAAGCCCTCCGCCTCCATGCGCCGCTTCTCATAAAAGCCAAATGCCTTCTCATAGAACGCCATACTGCGTTCCAAGTCCAGCACATTAAAATTGACATGGGTAAACGTAAACGACATCTTAAT
>CALJPB010000036.1 GCA_937981305.1 uncultured Selenomonas sp. | reverse complement strand
CCTTTCCGCGCCGCGCGCGCAGCGTTTCCAGCTCCTCGATGAAGTTCGTGATATCGTCGAACTTGCGATAGACCGAGGCAAAGCGGATGTAGGCGACCTCATCGAAGTCTTTCAGCCGCTCCATCACAATCTCTCCGATCTTCTCCGACGGCACTTCCGGCTCCGTACGATTGCGGATATCACGCTCGATCTCCGCAACGAAGTTCGTGATCTGCGCCATGGAGATGTCGCGCTTGTCACAGGAGCGGATGATGCCCGTGAGGAGCTTGTCGCGGCTGAACGGCTCGCGTCGATTGTCGCGCTTGACCACCATGAGTGGCAGCTTCTCCACCACCTCATAGGTCGTGAACCGCCGCCCGCACTCCCCACATTCACGACGACGGCGGATGGTCGCTCCGTCATCCGCAGCCCGCGAGTCGATCACACGGCTGTCCGGCTTCTTGCAAAAAGGACATTTCATCGTACTCATCCTTTCTCATGCGCCACACCTAAGGAAGCACGGATTACCTCACAGGTTTTGCATCCCTTGGATCGGTGATCGAGGCTTTCTGCTCCGTGCGTACAGCAGATGTCGCCGATTTGACTGCGGTGTTGTTCTGCGTGCGTTCCTCCTGTACGTCCTGCGTACGTGCGGCGGGCAGCGTGTCCTTGAGTTCCTGTGTGGTCTTGGTAAAGCGACGCTCCAGAACCTCGCCTTTATCACCAAATACGCCGAGCTTCTTTCCGTTGAAGGTCACATCCAATGCCCCCGCATTGCCCGCACGGATGACCACCGACTCCTTGCCCTGCCAGTGCTCTGTCTTTCCCTGTTCAATGATACCCTCAAAGACACTCTTTCCGTCAACACTGACCTCCGTCCAACAGCGCTCCGTGAGCGTCACACTCACATCCACACCGTCCACAGCCGTTGTGCGTACTGCGTCAGACGGCACATCCGTCGGCACAGCGGGCTGCTCTGTTTGAACCGGAGCAGCCGTCTCCTTTGCAGGTGTATTGATTGCAGAGATCAGCGCCGCACCCGCAGCCACAAATGCGACAAGCGCAACAATGCCCACGGCAAGCTTTCCGAAAATCCCCACATAGGAAGATGTCTTGTTTCCAATGGAGATCTTGGAGAGGGATTCATCTCCAACATTACGTAAAGAGACGCGGCGTACCGAACCGTCATTTTCCACGGAGGGCGCTGCGGGCGCACTGCCTCGCCCATTTTCCTCGGCAAACTGCTGGACGAGAAGTTCGGAGTCCAAGTGAAGAAAGTTCGCATAATTCCGCACGAAGCCCTTCGCATAGACCAGCCCCGGCAATTCGTCAATATTGCTCCGCTCAATCTGCTCGAGATAAACGCCCCGTATACTTGTCCCTTTCTCAATGTCGGCAATTGTCAGCCCCTGCTTCTCGCGCTCTCTCCGCAAGATGTCCCCTACCATGAGACTACCTCCCAGTCTTGCAGCTTTCTTTATCTTTGTAATTATACAATATGTACCCTGCAAAGACAAATCTTTTCCGTTATTCTATCCAATCCATCGAAAATCACATATAAAATTCATTGATTACAGCCAATACGGCGAGACTTACGCTGCATAAGATCGGCAAGCGATATATTGTTCAACACGGAGTTGATGCTGTCGCGCACCTCCTCCCAGATCTGCCGCGTCACACAATGTCCCGCGCGCGCGCAGCTGCGCCCCTCTGCCTCTCCACCCGTCAGGAGACAGTCCACGAGAGCAATCGGTCCCTCAACCGCCGTGATGATCTGTCCGATAGTCACCTCTGCCGGCGGCAATGCAAGTGTATAGCCGCCCTGCGCTCCGCGTACGCTCTCCACAAGCCCTGCGCGGCGCAACGATGCCATCAGCTGCTCGAGATAATTCTCCGAGATGCCCTGCGTCTTGGCAATCGTCTTGAGGGAAACGACCCCCTCTCCATAGTGCAGGGCGAGTTCATAGAGTGCCGTCACGCTGTAGCGTCCCTTTGTTGAAAGTTTCATATCATCTCCCGAACGGATCCTGCGTAGACCTATCCGTTCCGATCAAACAACATTACTGCACCGCCATTATAAATGAGTTTCGTTTTCCTGTCAAAGATTCCCTGTCGATCCAAATCCGCCTGCACGCGCATTGCCCTGTCCTGCCATATCGCCGTCCACCGTCAGATAGCGGGTAAAGATCCCCTGTGCGATCCGTT
>CALJPB010000035.1 GCA_937981305.1 uncultured Selenomonas sp. | reverse complement strand
TGCGCCTCGTCCGTGCCGGAAAGGCGCAGGGGGAAGGCGACGTTGTCGTAGACGGTCGCCGAAGAAAGCAGATTGAAGTGCTGGAAGATCATGCCGATGTGGCGGCGTTCCTCGCGCAGCTCGCTCTCACTCATCTTCATCAGGTCGCGTCCGCCAACGAGCACTTCGCCGCTCGTCGGACGTTCCAGCATATTGATGCAGCGGATGAGCGTCGACTTGCCCGCACCCGACAGTCCGATGATGCCGTAGATCGTGCCGCGTCCGATATGGAGATCAATACCGCGCAGAGCGTGGATGTCCCCCTCGTATGTTTTGACAATGTTTTTCAGATATATCATATGGTTGTTTTCCTTTGGCTGAGATTACGGTTAAACGTAGCACACGCACGGCTTTTTGTCAACATTCCCAATCACGGTGCGCGATCAATGGCATTAGATTCTTTCTATGAATAAATAAAAAAGATTCTGTTGTCAGTGAGGTCAATCTCGGCTATAATAGGAGCAGACCATTGCAAAATAGTTTCCTCTGTGAGAAAATGTATTGCTAATGAGAATCGTTTGCGGTATAATGAAATACCAAAATGATTTTTTGGGGGCGTTTTTATCGCGCCTTGGCGCAGAGGGGGAAATGACTATGCGTTGTCCAGAATTTGAGCATTTGCTCGGCTATCACGCTGCACCCCTGCTTGCGGGTCTGACGGCGGGGAGCTTGCTGTCGTTTCAAAAGAGCCGCTTTCAGGATTTTGACGCACTGCTCGCGTCCTACGAGCCATGTTTTTCCTGTAAGGGTATTTCGACCTTCCGCGTCGCGGAGGGCGAGGAGTATGTTCTCATTCTCTTCTATCGTGCGGAGCTCGTCGCGCGTGCACTCACTGCACCGGCTGCGCAGGATATCCTGTGTGGAGCGGGCTATCGACTGACGGACAGCATGGAGGATCGGCTTGAGTTCCTGCGTCTCCGTATGCGTGTACGCAAGACGCTCCCGCCGGAGGTCGGCCTGTTCCTCGGCTACCCGCCGGAGGATGTGCGGGCGTTCATCGAACGGCGTGGGCAGGACTTTGTGTGCAGCGGATACTGGAAGGTCTACACGAACGAGGCCGAGGCACGTGCGCTCTTTGAGCGGTACTCGGTCTGTACTCAGGAGTTCTGTACGCGGCTCGAGGCGGGACGGCCTCTTGCCGAGTTGGTGCAGGCAGTATAGGGAGAGAAGATCTCTCACGATTCTATGAGGAGGATTTCACATGGCAAAGGTAGCGGTTGTGTACTGGTCGGGCACGGGCAACACGCAGAAGATGGCAGAGGCTGTTGTCGAGGGCGCACAGGGTGCGGGTGCTGACGTTGAGTGCTTCGAGGTAGACAGCTTCTCTGTGGATCAGATCGACGGCTATGACGGTCTCGCGCTCGGCTGCCCCTCGATGGGTGCAGAGGAGCTCGAGGAGGGCTCGTATGAGCCGTTCTTCGCTGAGGCGGTCGAGAGCGGCAAGCTCTCCGGCAAGCCGGTCGTGCTCTTTGGCTCGTGGGGCTGGGGCGCGGGTGCGTGGATGGAGACTTGGTCCGAGCGCACGAAGGAAGCCGGCGCAAATCTCGTCGATACGTTCATCGTCGAGAACGAGCCGGACGACGAGGGGCTCGAGGGCAGCAAGAATCTCGGTGCAGCACTCGTCGGTGCGTGCTGATACGCACTGCGTATTCTCTTGATAGAAAAGAGTCGCTTCGCGCGGGGCGGCTCTTTTTCTATGAGCGTTGATATTTGTCGGCAGGATTTTTTGACCTGCATGGAGAATCGATAAAAATATGTGTTTTGCATAATTTCGCTTTGTGCGATTGCGGATCAGGAGGGGCTGATGATCTATGGAGACTGAGGCAGCGGCAACCGCTGTGCAGACGGCGGGGTTCATACATCCTGTTATGGCAGATGTGATGACGATATTGTCGTTTGTTCTTGTTATGGCGAGCGTCGGTATCGCCGCCATTGCAACGCACTACGCATGGCGGCAGACGGGCGGTACGGTCGATGTGATCGAGGGGCACGTCTCATGGCTGCGTACGGAGGCGGAGCGTCTGGCGGCAGAGATCCAGGCATCTGTGACGAAGGATTCTCAGACGGCGGAGGAGCTTGCAGCGCTCAAGGAGCAGGTCAGTTTGCTGGAGATCCGTATCCTGCAGGTCGAGGAGCAGGCAAAGCAATTCGCTGTAGACATTGAGGAGCTCAAGGAGCGCCCTGCCGCAGCCCCGCCTCCCCCCTCCGTGCCTCCTGCTCCCGCGCCTGAACCGGAGCCGGAGCAGGAGGAGGAGATTGACCTCGATGCATTGCTTGAGAGCAAGCCGATCTGGCAGGATCTGCTCGACGACTACCATGCGCTGCGTGAGACCTTTTCGCCCGAGCGCGGCGTAGAACTGTGCGCCCCCTTTATCGCCAAGTACGGGCTGCATCTCCTCATCTGCTCGGATCATGCCGCCGTCGAGAACGGCAAGGCAATGCCGAAGTTCGAGACCGTCGAGGATCTGAATGATGCGACGTTCTGGGCGTACGACATCCCGGGGCAGCCGAACGACTTCGCCGTCATCCCGAGCCCCATGTTCCCGTACGATCAGAAGATGCACGAGGAAGCGGGCATGAAGGAGACCTTCGCCGCACGCTACGAGACGGGCAAGAGCTACGACAAACTCACTGTTGATATGCCCGCAATTTTCTCTCTGACGAATGGCAAGTGGAACATCGAGCAGCCGGGGCTTCTGCAGCTCGAGGAGTGAGTGTTGTTTTGAAATGGAAAGAGCCGCTGCCGGAGTATAATCTTGGCTGCGGCTCTTTGTGGTTTTAGGAAATAATGGTGGAAAATAGTCTGTCAGAGTGGCGCAGAATTTATCTGCGATTCCTTAGAGATATAGAAAGAGGGACGATCCATGAGCAATAAAATTGTTGGAAAAGAGTATTCTTTGGCGAAGATCTTCAGTGCAGATTTTGAATATCATATTCCAGGATACCAACGACCGTACGCATGGACAGAGAATGAAACCGGTGTCCTCTTTGATGATTTATATGATTTCTTTCAAGCTGGGACAGAGGATAACTATTTCCTTGGGAGTATTGTTTTAATTAAATCAGAAGGAGCACGGCGTGCTGAGGTTATTGACGGTCAGCAGCGTCTTACCACACTCTCCATCTTGTTTGCTGCGATGGCAGATTGTTTTGCAGATGAACGCTATAAGACGATCTGCAAGAAGTACTTACAGGAGGAGGGCAATATACTGGAAGGGATTTCAGCGCAGCCCCGTGTCTTTTTACGGGAACGTGATCAGGAGTTCTTCTCAAAATATATTCAGGACTTACGGCTCGATGACTTGAAGGGGCTGGATTCTGCAACAATGGATACAGAAGCAAAGCGTCATATTCAGTCGAATTGCGCTGTTCTACGAGAGAAATTCAAGGAGTCTTTTTCTGGTGATGATGACCTGCGGAAGTTCTCCGAAATGCTTTTAACGCGTTGTTTTTTTGTTGTTGTGTCAACGCCAAATCAGGAATCCGCATTTCGCGTCTTTTCTGTTATGAACAGCAGAGGTCTTGATCTGTTGCCGACCGATATCATCAAATCCAAAACAATCGGGCATCTTCCAGAAGATCAGCAAAAGACATACACTGACCGATGGGAAGAACTGGAGGCTCTCACCGGTCGGGATGGGTTCAATGCGGTATTCACACATACGCGCATGATTTTCGCGAAAGAACGTCCCAAGAAGACCCTGCTCGAAGAATTCACCGAATATGTCATACAGGCAACGCAGCCTGCAGAGCTGATTGATCAGTACATTGAACCCTATGCTGAGGCATACGTCCACTTGAGAGACTGCACATATATTTCGACGCATCATGCGGATGAAATCAATCGCCTGTTGTATTGGTTGAATAAAACAGATAATAATGATTGGATGCCTACCGCAATTAAATTTTTGGCAATCTATAAATATGATGCGGCATATGTTCTTTGGTTTATCAGAAAACTGGAGCGGCTTGCCTCCTATCTGTACGTTACCGGGCAGGATGTAAATCATCGTATGAATCGTTATAAATGGATTTTAGTCGAAATGGAGAACCGACGCGATAGCAGTATTGCGCAGCCACTTGTCAATATCGAGTTGACAGAATGGGAACAGGCACTGTTTCGCAAGACTCTCGATGGCGAGATCTATACCATGACATCGAAGCGCAGAAATTATATCGTCCAACGACTGGATTCTTTTGTGGGAGCCGGAGGCGTTTCGTACACTGACGTAGTGTTCACAATCGAGCATGTCCTGCCGCAGCATCCTCAGTCTGGAAGTGAGTGGTGGCGACTGTGGTCGAATGAAGATCAAAAGTATTGGTTGAACCGCATAGCCAACCTCGTTCCTTTGACCAGAAGACATAATTCCGCAGCGCAGAACTACGATTTCAGTACGAAAAAAGGGAAATACTTCACCTCCAAGAATGGAACAAGTTCCTATGCTCTCACAACGCAGGTTCTTAATGCTGCTGAATGGACTCCGGAATATGTTCAGAAACGTCAGCAGGAGCTTATCGAAGTTTTTTCAAAACATTGGGAATTGGATGCAGGGGATACCATACGAACGGATTCAAACTTCAAGTTGGCAGGGCGCGGAGCCAGTGCGACAGGGTATCCGAATGATGATAATACTTTTGTTGTACTAAAGGGGAGCAAAATCTCGCCTGATATTACAAGTGGTTTGCAACCAGTGTACCTTACGTTGAGAGAAGAGTTGATCCAAAAAGGTGTTATCCAAAACACCATATTTATGGAGAACTATCCCTTTAATAGTGTGTCTGCGGCTTCTTCGGTCGTCCTTGGTCGTGCGTCAAACGGGCGGACGGAGTGGACTAGGATTGATGGGCGTACGATTGACCATGCCGTACACTGATCCTCAAATTACGTCTGAGAGTATGGGGCGGTTTTCTTGGCGGGATAACATGTCCTAAGGAATCACTGATAAAATGAAGTCCATTAGATTGACGCATATTTTTTCATCCGATTGAGGAGGAAAATCGGACGCATAGAAAGGGCTGTTTTTCTCTTTTGGCATTACTTCTTCTTGTGTTTCTTGTCGTCCACATCCTTGAGACACGCCTGTAAAAGAATCTGGCTCACTAGGATGTCGGTGTTTGCGGGGGCGATGGCGGCGCCGTCGGCGAGTGTGTTCCATGCGCCCATGTAGTCCTTTGTGTGGATGCGGGCGACGGCGAGGGCACTGTAGCTGTCCGCGTTCTGTGGGGTGCGGCGGATGGCGTCGCGCAGCGGAGCAACCGCCTTCGCAGGGCTGTTCTCGGCGAGGAGGGTGAGCCCGTAGTTGTGGAGGGCGGCGGCATCGTCGGGGGCGGTTTTCAGATAGACTTCGTAGGCGCGGCGGGCTTCTTTGACGTTTCCTGCGCCCGTATGGGCGAGGGCGATGCCGAGGTAGGGCTCACTGCGCTTCGTGTTGCGTTTTTGTGCGGCGGTGAAGTCGGCAAGTGCCTCGGCGTAGGCTGCACGATGCAGATAGACGAGCCCGCGATAGATGTAGTTGTCGGCATCACCCGCCTGCATGATGTGTGCGTTCGCGGCACGCAGGGAAGCATCGGAGTCATCGGGCTGACGTGCGCGGTCGCGGATGATGATGATCTCCTGCCCATAGTTCTTGCCGGGGACCGCCCAGACTCCGTTGAGCTGTGTCCAGCGTGTGAGCTGTCCGTAGATGTCGGGGCGGTTCGTGCGGATGAGGTCGTAGCGCGGGTCGGCGATGGGGCTGCGCGGCAGCTCTTTGCGGCTGTAGGCAAGGAGGTGCTGGATATGAGCACGCGCTCCCGTACGGATGTTGGGGAAGGAGAGCCCCTTTGCACCGTTTCCGGTTGCGCCAAGCCCGCAGAAATTATTTTGTTTCCAGTCGACATCGCCACCGTACGCAAAGAAGCCCGTCTCCTTGAACGCCTGTGCGAGCGCGAGATCGGCACGCACGCCCTCATGCTCTGCCTCCTCGTAGTAGGCATGGACGAGCTCCTCGGGCGTACCTGTGAGCTTCGGCTTCGGATTGCGGCGTAGGAGGTAGGCGAGCATCTGCTCCTCGGTTGCCGCCGCCTCGCCCGCGATGGTGACTTCGGTCGGCTCTGCGGTGGGCATTGGGAGAATGTCGAGATTCGCTGTCGGTACGGCGAAGTGCAGCCCTGCGGCAAGTTTTGCGTCCACGGTCATTCCCTGCGGAATCGTGGCGGGAAATGCGGGACGCGGGATGCTCGGCGCGGGTTCGGGTTGCGCTGCGTATGTGGGAACGGCACAGAGAAAGGCAACAGCGGCAAGTACGGCGGGGAGTTTTTTGCAGAACACAGGCATTTTCCTTTCGGTGCATGGATTTGGTTCAGGCAGTGCCAAGCCCCACAGCGACCATTTTCTCCACGGATGCTCGCTTAGGGGCTTTGCACGATACGAATCATACATTGCGGAATATCACTTCGTCCCGTAGAGCATACCGATGCCGCGCATCATGAAGCGCACAGGCGGCGGCATGGGGATGTTTCGCTCGGTGTTCGGGAGATAGGAGATGTCGGCGATGCCCTTCTCCTGCAGGTAGGCGACGAACTCATCCATGTTGCCGTACATATCCTTGTTTCCAAACGTATCGTGGAGGGCGAATGCGCCGCCCTTTTTCAGCACGCGCAGAGCCTCCTCGACGAGCATGAATTTATCCTTTTGCGTGCGTACTTCGTGAAAGACAAAGTTGCTGACAACAGCGTCGAAATGATTGTCGGGGAAGTCGAGTTTTGCTGCGTCGCCGTGCTGAAATGTGCAGCGATCTGCGACACCCTCGGCGGCAGCGTTTGCCTCGCACTGCGCCTGTCCGTAGTTCCACATCGGCGGCCAGTAGTCGATGCCCTGCATCTCGGCGAGCGGGAAGCGTTTTGCCGCCGCAATGCTCAGTGCACCCGAGCCGCAGCCGACCTCGAGCATTCGGCCCAGTCCGTCCCACGGGAGCTGATCGAGCAGGTAGGTGTGGATGCGGCGCATGAGCCCGCCGCCCTCGAAGTCGAAGACGCGGCGGCAGTAGTACATATAGAGAACGACGACGGTCGCGACGAAGGCGAGGATGGCGAGAATGAAGAAGGGCGCACTCACGCGGTCATATATGAGCGCATAGAGCGCGGTGAGCACGTAGAGCCCCCCCGCGATTGCTGCGAGGGTTTTCATCATCGGGGTCGAGATCCAGTTGCCGTAGTTCGTTTTCATAGTTCAGTCTCCTTATTCAGTCCTGCAATCACTTCGTCGACCTCGCGGTTGACCTCTGCACGCAACTCTTTGAGTACGGGGGAGAATGCTGCTTCCTTCACGCCGTAGGTGCGCTGCAGATCGTATTCGAGCGGCAGCCATGTGTGGGGATCGCCCTCGTTGTGCGTGATGACTGCCTCCATGCGGTCGAGTGCCTTGACGATTTTCGCTTCCTCGGTCTCCATCGCGTCCATTTCAGCAAAAAGGGAGCGTACCTCCGCCGCATAGGGGGCGGGGAGAGCGTCAATCCACTCGTCCCGCAGTTCGTGTTCGCGTGCGCGGTCGGCATCCGTCTTTTCAAACGTCGGGATGTCACCCGTAAAGACTTCGCCCACATCGTGCAGGAGTGCCATGAGGAGAACGCGTGTGAGGTCGGCGGTGGGGAATTCATCGCGCAGAAAGTACGCCATCAGTGCCATCCGCCAGCTGTGCTCGGCGACACTCTCCTGCCGTCCCGATGTCATCCACGCGTGGCGTGTGCGCTCCTTGAGCCCGGCGATGCAGTGAACAATGGCGAGATACTCCTTTGGCGACATAGCTGCTCCCTTCGTATAGTTGAGAAATCGTTTCTATTATAGCACAGGTGTAGAACAAGTGAAATGCACCTGAAATGAAAGTGTTTCCCATTGCCCTTGTCAACACGCCGCACATATAGTATAGTAGATTCCCATAGGAGGAATGTGTGTGAGACAGAAAATGGGCGTGCTCGGGCCTGTGGGGACGCACAGCGAGGCGGCGGCACGCTATCTCATGGAGTGGCAGTGCCTTGACCGTGAGATCGTATGCTTCGGCGACATCGGCGAATGCCTGCACGCGGTGAAAACGGGGGCGGTGGATTCCGCATTTGTACCCGTGGAGAATTCGCTTGAGGGGGCAATCGCGGTGACCCTCGATGCGCTTGCACGCTCGGATACGCTGCGCGTGCGGCGCGAGGTGATCTGGCCGGTGCACAACTATCTGATGGCGCGCGCAAAGGATGCTGAGATCCGCGTGGTCTACTCACACGCGCAGCCCATCGCACAGTGCCGCGACTTCCTCCTGCAACACTATCCGCAGGCGGAGCTCATCAAGACGGCGAGCACGGCGCGTGCGGCGGAGATTGTCGGCGCATCGCTCGCGGATGCGGGAGCGGCGGCAATCTGCACGCGCCGTGCGGGGGCGCTGAACGGTCTGGTCGAGATCGCGGGGAGGATCGAGGATCGCGGCTCGAACTGCACACGTTTCTTCGAGGTCGTGCGAGATGGGGCTGCCACGCCGCCCGCAGAGGCTGCGGATACCGTTCTCCTCGTCTGTCAGATTGACGGTACGCGGCCGGGCGCACTCTACGACGTGCTCGGCGAATTTGCGCATCGCGCGGTGAACCTCACGCGCATCGAGTCACGCCCTGCGCGGACGGAGCTTGGCGCATATCTGTTTTTTTTCGATCTCGACGCGCACAGCGATGCGGATGCCATACGCGATGCCATCGATGCCGTCGCAGAGAAGAGCGTCTGGCTGAAGGTGCTCGGTGTTTTCCCCGTACACACGGCACGCAATGAATAGTAAGGAGCGATATAAATGGTTGTTATTATGAACTCGGATGCCTCGCAGGAGGATATTGAAAACGTCATCCGTGCCATTGAGGAGCAGGGGCTTGAGGCGAAGGTCATGGAGGGCGCACGGCAGAAGATCGTCGGCGTGATCGGCGACAAGACAAAGCTCGCGGCAACTCCGCTGGATGCGATGCACGGCGTTGAGACGACCGTCGCCATCTCCAAGAGCTACAAGCTCGCGAGCCGCGAATTCCATCCTGCACCGACGGTCATCGACGTGCGCGGCGTAAAGATCGGCGACGGGAATCCTGTGGTCATGGCGGGCCCCTGCGCCGTTGAGTCGCGTGAACAGCTGCTCGCGACGGCGGAGATCATCAAGGCGGGCGGCGCACAGTTCATCCGCGGCGGCGCGTACAAGCCGCGCACCTCGCCCTACGCATTTCAGGGGCTGGAGGAGGAGGGGCTGAAATACCTCGCCGAGGCACGCGAAAAGACAGGGCTCGCCGTTGTGACCGAGGTCACGGTGGTCGAGGCCGTGGATACGGTCGCCGCCTATGCCGACATTCTCCAGATTGGCGCACGCAATATGCAGAACTTTGGCCTCCTGCGTGCGGTCGGGCGTGCGGGCAAGCCCGTCATGCTCAAGCGCGGACTTGCCGCGACCATCGACGAGTGGCTGAATGCGGCAGAGTACATCATGAATGAGGGCAACCCGAACGTGATCCTCTGTGAGCGCGGCATCCGCACCTATGAAACGTACACGCGCAACACGTTCGACATCAGCGCAATTGCGGCGATCAAGCATCTCTCACATCTGCCGATC
>CALJPB010000034.1 GCA_937981305.1 uncultured Selenomonas sp. | reverse complement strand
TCAATCGTATAGGTCTCTGCCACAATATCCGGCTCGAGCGCAAAATTTCGCGCCGTATCTGCAGTAACAGGACCGATGCAGGCAATCTTTGTCTGCTGCAGCGGCGTGATGTTCCCCAGCTGCTGTACGAGATTCTTGACTGTGGAGGAACTGGTAAAGGTGACAACATCGATCTCGCCGCGCAGCAGTCGCTCGGCGAGTTCCGCACCGCCGTCCAGTTCAGGCACTGTCTCATAGGCAGAGGCGACATCGACTGTCGCCCCATGTGCACGCAGCGACTCTGGCAGCACGTCACGCGCCTCCTGTGCACGTGCCAACAGGATACGCGCACGCGGCGGCAAAATGGGAGTCAGTTTCTCGACAAGAGCCTCGGCACGGAACTCCTCGGGGACAATGTCCGCGTGAATGCCGAACGAGCAGAGCCTTTTTGCCGTTGCAGAGCCGATCGCTGCAATCTTCGCATAGCCGAGGGCACGCGTGTCCTTCCCTGCATGGTGAAGGCGCGCAAAGAAATGCTCCACGCCGTTCACGCTCGTAAAGATCAGCCATTGATAGACATGAATGTCCTCGATGGCATGATCCAGTGCCGCATAGCCATCTGGCGGCGGAGCAATGCGGATCACGGGGGTCTCAATGCAGGATGCACCAAGTGCCGTCAGTTGTTCTGTCAGCGCAGATGCCTGTGCGCGTGCACGCGTGACAAGGATGCGCTTGCCAAGAAGCGGGCGAATATCCGCACGGTCGAACCAGCGCAGCTGCTCACGCAACCTTACAACCTCACCGACGATGAAGATTGCGGGCGGGCGAATGCCCTCACGCTGTACCATTTCCGCCGCCTCGCCCACAGTCGTGACGTAAGTCTCCTGATTGACACGCGTCCCCCAGCGGATGATTGCCGCAGGAGTCTCGGCAGGGCGTCCATTTTCGATCAAATTCTTTGTGATGACAGGGAGATTTGCAACCCCCATCAAGAATACCAGCGTATCGACACCCGTCGCGAGATGCTTCCACCGTATATGGGATTCCGCTTTTGTCGGATCTTCGTGTCCCGTGATGACGGCAAAGGAGACTGCGACACCGCGATGTGTCACGGGGATGCCCGCATAGGCAGGTACACTGATCGCCGAGGTCACGCCCGGCAATACCTCAAATGGAATGTTGCGTTCAAGAAGCACAAGTGCTTCCTCGCCCCCGCGTCCAAAGACAAAGGGATCACCGCCCTTGAGCCGAACGACAATCTTGCCCTCGTCCGCCTTGTCCGCCAACAGGACGTTGATATCCTCCTGCCGCATTGTATGCTTGTTGGACTGCTTTCCGACATAGATACGCTCTGCGTTGGCGGGTACATAGGAGAGAATACTCTCGTCCGCGAGATGGTCATAGACGACGACATCCGCCGCCTTCAGGCAGTTCATTGCACCAACCGTCAAAAGGCGCGGATCGCCCGGACCCGCGCCGACAAGAAATACTTTTCCGCTCATGCTGTAATACCTATCTCTTTCAAAATATCCCGACCACCTGCATCCAGCAGCTCCTCTGCCAGAGCAATTCCGATCTTCTCCGCCGCATCCACAGCTCCCATGGAGCGCGACCGACAGACACGCATCCCGTCGACGGAGGCGATCATCGCCTCGACATGGAGCACATTTCCTTCGCCAACCTCGGCATAGACACCGACGGGGATCTGACAGCCACCCTCGACGCGCCGCAGAAAGGCACGTTCCGCTGCCGCTGCTGCCGTCATCTGCGGGTCACGCAGGAAGTCGATCAACCCCAAAACCCGCAGATCTTCCGCACGACACTCGATCGCGAGCGCTCCTTGACCAACGGCGGGGAGAATCATGGCTCGCGGGAGAATCGTACGAATACGATCACCAAGCCCAAGGCGTTTCAGACCGGCTGCCGCAAGGACGATTGCGTCGAACTCCCCCGCATCGAGCTTTGCAAGTCGTGTATTGACATTGCCGCGCAGGTCAAGGATCGTAAGATCGGGGCGCACAGCAAGCAGCTGTGCGCGTCGCCGAAGACTCGATGTGCCGACCCTCGCGCCTTGTGGGAGCTCCTCCATCGACCGATAGCAAGCGCTGACAAAAGCATCCCCCGCATCCAGCCGTTCCGTGATCGCCCCAATGACAAGGCCCGCAGGGACTTCCGTCGGCATATCCTTCAGGCTGTGCACGGCGAGATCGATCTCCCCCGCCAGCATCGCCTGCTCAAGCTCCTTCGTGAAGAGCCCCTTGCCCCCGATCTTTGCGAGCGGGGCATCGAGGATGCGGTCGCCCTTTGTCGTCATTTTCCTGAGCTCCACACGCACAGTGGGATGCTGTTTTTCAATCTCCGCAGCAACGTATTCCGCCTGCCACAGAGCCAGCTTACTTGCCCGCGTACCGATAGTGATTGTGTCGCTGTTCACTTGTCCCTGTCTCTCCTATCGCATCCAACCTAAAGAGAGCACGCATTGCCTCAATGTAGAATGCCTCGTCCTTCGTACCCGCCGAGGCACGGATCTTCATCATGGGCGTACGCAAAATCTTTCGCACAATCATGCGGCTCATATGCTCCACCTGCCGCCGTTCCTCCTCCGAGAGATCCGGCAGCTTTGCACTCACACGCTTGAGTTCACGCTCGCGGATCCGCTCACAGCGTCCCGAGAGAAGAGCCATGAGCGGCTGAAAGGACAGATATTTGAAGCGTTCGAGAAGGGATGCCACCTCCTCGTTCACGATCTTCTCCGCCTTGACCGCCTCCGCCTGTCGTTCACTGAGATGTTCGTCCACAACAGCCTCGAGAGCATCAATGTTATAGAGCTCAATGCCCTTGATGGCAGCGACATCGGGATCGACATCACGCGGAACGGCAATGTCGATGAGGAAGATCTTGCGCCCCTGCCGCCGCGCCATGACACGACGTGCCTCCCACGCCTTGATGACATAGTGCGGCGCGCCCGTCGAGGTGACAACCACATCGACACAGGTCATGTAGTCCAGTGCGCGGTCAAAGGGAATTGCCTCCCCTCCGATGCGTTCGGCAAGACGCTCGGCACGCTCAATATGACGATTGGCGACAAAGATCGTTTCAATCCCATGGGAACGCAGATGCTCCGCCGTCAGCTCCGCCATCTTGCCCGCGCCAAAGATCAGACCACTGCATCCGCCCAGTCCGCCGAGCGATGCTGCCGCAAGCTCCACCGCCGCATAACTTACCGATACAGAACGATACGCAATACGCGTCTCCGTCCGTACACGCTTGCCCGTTGCGATGGCACGATGAAAGAGCAAGTTGAGCACCGTGCTCGTCGCTCCCGCCTCGCGCGCAATCGCATAGGCTTCCTTCACCTGCGAGAGTATCTGACCCTCACCGAGCACCAGCGAATCAAGGCTGGAGGCAACGCGGAAGAGGTGACGAATTGCCTCATCATCGACATAGGTATAAAGATATTCGTCAAGGTCGTCTCCGCCCTGCGCAAGATCGTTCAAAAACTGCCGCAGTGCCTGTGCGCCGCATTCGTGATCATCCACGGATGCATAGAGTTCCGTGCGGTTGCAGGTGGACAGAACCACCAGTCCGCTCAGACCGTCATATTCTCCAAGACTCATCAGTCCCGAACGCAGTTCCTCGCGGGAAAATGAAACCCGCTCACGCACATCAATCGGAGCCGTCCGATGATTTAGCCCCAATGTCAAGAGCTGCATTACGTAACTCAACCTCCGCTTTCTCTAACTCTCCATTGTGAACCATGTTCAAAATATAAGGACGCAGTGCCATGCGCCAAAATGCCGTTCGCTCTCTGCTCGTTGACAGCATCGTCCGCATCTCACGGCGCAGATGTGCAACGCGTTCGAGCCACTGACCAAAAGACTCCGGATAGAGTTGCTCAAGCTCCATCCGTATCGCACGTGAAAGCGCGGGGCTTCCCCCACCCGTTGAGACGGTCAACAGGAAATCGCCGCGCCGAACGCTCGACGGAATCTGAAAGGAGGACGCAGACGGATCGTCGATGACGTTGACGAGTATATTTCGCTCCTCTGCTTCCGCTGCAACCCCGGCATTGACCACAGGGCAGTCCGTCGCCGCATAGACCAAAAACGCTCCTTCAAGCATACCGTGCGCATAGCGCACCGAATGCCAATCAATGCGCCCACTGTCCGCAAGTGTACGAAGCTGCGCCGTCACCGCAGGTGCAATCACGCGCACCAGTGACCGTTCCCCCGCTGCAATAATCCCGGCAACCTTGCGCTCTGCCACAATGCCGCCGCCGACGACAACGATCAGCCGTCCTGTGAGATCAACATTGAGCGGATACAGCACGCAGATCCCCCTAACCAAAACATGAATCCAAAAACATGAATCATATTCACGTTCGTATTATACCGCAAACAGGCAAAAAATAAAAGAGGAGAACCGGCAATCCCCTCTCTTTATAGTGATTATCAATGAGTATATTAGTTAGGTACAACTAGGCATTCGCTGATAAAATGAAGTCCGTCAGATGGGCAAAGATGCGTCAAGATAACGATGCTGAATTTATCAGCGCTACCCTCGTCTGCCGAATTCCTCCAGCAGCGGATAATCCGTCATATCCACACCGACCGGAGTCACAGAGATCAAACCATGCTCCACTGCGTAGATATCCGTACCTGCACCCTTGTCCGTATCGGACACCTCGCCCGCGACCTTGTAGTGCACGCGCCCGTTCTCCTCGATGCGCTCAAACGCATTGATGTAGTCGCGCCCGCCCTGTCGGCAGAAGACAAACTGCGGGGCATCTCCTGCAAGAGTTTTTGGAAAGTTAATGTTGAGTAAAAACGGCTGTCCCATTGTCGCCAATACATTATCCATAAATGGCTCGAAATACGCCGCCGCCGCTGCGTACGAGATTTCACTGCCCTCAACCAGAGAGAGCGCAAACGACGGAATCCCGTGAAAGAACCCCTCAAAAGCTGCACCGACCGTTCCCGAGTAAATCACATCCGTCCCGAGATTGGAGCCGTGATTGATGCCCGAGAGTACAACATCCGGCCGCTCCTCGGCGATCGCATCGAGGTAGAGCTTGCCGCAGTCCGTCGGTGTCCCATCAATTGCCCATGCCCGAATTTCGTATTCTGCATCAAAATTTTCATCGGCACGCACCTCAATCGCACGACCGATCGTCAGCGCGTGCGATGTACCGCTCTGCTGGTGCATGGGAGCCGCGACAGTGACCGCATGACGCTGTGCCAGATGACGTGCGAGCGTTCGGATTCCCTCTGCCGCAATGCCGTCATCGTTCAGAATTAAGATATTCACAAATGAGCCTCCTATTTTTCATATATATACGAAAAGCAGGTTGGCATACCAACCTGCTTTTCAAAACCGCGAAGCGGATAAAAGACACATGGTGACCCACCACGGAATCGAACCGTGAACCTACTGATTAAGAGTCAGTTGCT
>CALJPB010000033.1 GCA_937981305.1 uncultured Selenomonas sp. | reverse complement strand
GCAGACCGAAGGGGATGAGTGCGCGCTTGATGACACCGAAGATCAGCGTGCCGATGTAGCCCGTACCCGTGACGAGGCTGCCGAGGGCGAAAATCCCCTGCTGTGCGAGCGGCCAGAGGAAGTACATCGCAATGCCGACAAAGAGGAACACAATCGTCGAGATGATCGGAACGAAGCGCGAACCGCCGAAGAAGGAGAGTGCATTCGGCAGGACGATCTTGTGATACTTGTTGTGCAGCCATGCGACACCGATGCCGACGATGATGCCGCCGAACACGCCCATCTGGAACGACATAATGCCGCAGGAAGCGGCAATCGTCCCTTCAAGAACTGTTGGTGCGACAGAGCCGTCCGGCAGGATCTGCCCGCCGAGTTTCAGCATTGCATTGCAGGCAGTGTGCATGACGAAGAACGCGATCATCGCCGAGAGCGCCGCGACCTCCTTCTCCGCCTTTGCCATGCCGATGGCGACACCGACGGCGAAGATGATCGGCAGATTGCCGAAGATCGTGCTGCCTGCACTCGCCATGATCGTGAGCAGTGCGTTCAGTGCCGTGCCCGCACCGAGGATGCCGCCGAGACCGTATGTCTCAATCGTCGTCGGGTTCGTGAACGACGCGCCGATGCCGAGCAGAATGCCCGCGATCGGCAGAATCGCCACGGGCAGCATGAAGCTGCGCCCAACGCGTTGGAGCACACTAAAGATCTCATCTTTCATAACATTACCCCTTTCTCCCTCCGCTTTCATCTCCCGGCACGCCCTCCCCTTTGGGCAATATATGGGAAAAACATCCAAAAGATTATAAAACCGATGTTGATGTTTCGCTGATGAACTGCGGAATCTATAAAATCATACATGGTAATTATACCGTAGATGGAGAGGCAGTGTAAAGAGACGATTTTGAGAAGAAGGATAACGGTGGAAACATTCTGTGGGAATGTTTCTTTTGGTCTGCCTGTAAAGATGTGGTATAATAATAAAAACGATCTGTTGAGGCAGGTGATCCGATGAGTACGGCAGGTGGTCGGCAGTATCAGGACTCGGTATTCCGTATGTATTTTAACAACGAGGAACGTTTGAGGGAACTTGCGGGTGCGCTGCACGGATGCGTGTATGCGCCGGAGGAGCGGCTCGAGATTGTAACGCTCGAAGGAACATTCCTGTCGCAGATCAAAAATGATGTTTCGTTCGTGTTGGCGGATCGTTATCTTGTATTTTTGGAGCATCAGAGTACGCCGAATGGAAATATGCCGCTGCGCTGCTTGTATTATGTCTGCGAGCAGTTTCGGAAGGACATTGCGCCCAAGGAACTCTATGCAAAAAAGAAAATTCGGCTGCCAGTGCCGGAGTTTCACGTGTTTTATACGGGAGAGGGCAATGAGCCCGAAGCGTATGAGATGAAACTCTCGGATGCATATGTCGCGCCGAGCGATGCCGTCAACCTGGAGCTCGTGGTTCGCTTTCACAATGTTTCCTATGACAAGGCAAAGGTGCTCTTGCATCAAAGCCATGCCCTTCATGACTATGCCTTCTTGGTATGGTGTGTGAAGGAAAATATGCGACAGGGAATGGCACGGGAAAATGCAATTCGTGAAGCAATTCAATACTGTATAGCGCATGATGTGATGAAAGATTTTTTGGAAGCACATGAACGCGAGGTGATGAATATGGTTGGATTTGAGTGGAATGAGAAGCTGTTTCGCGAAGCCGTATTTGAGGACGGTCTTGAACAAGGACTTGAGCAGGGCCTCGAGCAAGGCATCGAGCAAGGACTTGAGCAGGGGCGTATCTCTGCTGTCCTCAATATGTTGAAGGAAAAACTCCCGCTCGACATGATTGCACGCGTGTCGGAGATGTCGGTCGAAAAAATTCGGGAGATCGGCAGAATGCACAGCTTGCTATAGATATCTTTCGTATGCTATAATATTTTCATTGTCATATCGTATATTGGAGGCGTGTGTATGAGAGGTGCGGAGGCGGTTCTGGCGTGTCTGCGCGAGCAGGGTGTGGATACTCTGTTCGGTTACCCGGGTGGGATGATCCTGCCTCTTTACGATGCGCTTTATGCACAGAAGGATATACGCCAGATTCTTGTGACGCACGAGCAGAATGCCGCCCACGCAGCGGATGGATATGCGCGTGCGACGGGGCGCGTCGGGGTCTGCATCGCAACGTCGGGACCAGGTGCGACGAATCTCGTGACGGGACTTGCGACGGCGTACATGGACTCGATCCCGATGGTCGCGATCACGGGGCAGGTGGATATCGCCATGCTCGGGCGCGATGCCTTTCAGGAGACCGACATCCTCGATGTGACGATGCCTGTTACGAAGCACAACTATAAGATAAAAAATGCGGCGGATCTCGTGCCGACAATTCGTCAGGCGTTCGCGCTTGCACGGAGCGGGCGGCCGGGACCTGTGCTCCTCGATGTGCCGCGCAATCTCTTCTTTGAGGAGGTTTCCTACACGGCAGCGAAGCCGGAGGTGCGTACGCCGGGGCGGCCTGATGCGGACTTCATGATCTGCGCGGCGGAGGCGGCGGCGGAGATTGTCGCCGCTGCGCATCCGCTGGTCATTGTGGGCGGCGGTGTGATTTCGGCGGGAACGTCGGCGGAGGTCGCGGCGTTCATCGAAAAGTACCATCTGCCTGTCGTTCATACGCTCATGGGCATGGGGGCTGTGCCGAGCACACATCCGCAGATGCTCGGGTTTGCGGGGATGCATGGGGAGAAGGCGGCCAACTATGCCATCGGTGCGGCAGATCTTGTCATTGCGATTGGCAGCCGCTTTGCTGACCGTCAGACGGGCAACCTCAGCAAGTATACGGCAAACCGCAAGTTCATTCACATCGATATCGACCCCGCCGAGATCGACAAGAACATCGAAAACAGTCTTGGTCTTGCGGGCGATATGCGTACGATTCTTGGGCTGCTCATGCGCCAGTCGCCGAAGAGTGATCTCGCGGAATGGTGGGATCAGATTCGCACATGGCAGGAGGAATACGACTACGATTATCACATCGGACGACTGACCGTGCCTTGGGCACTGCATCAGGTGGCGCAGAGTACGACGGGCAAGGCGTACGCCTATGTGACGGACGTGGGGCAGCACCAGATGTGGGCGGCACTCCACCTGCGTGTGGAGGAGCCGCGGACGTGGCTGACTTCGGGCGGGCTTGGTACGATGGGGTACGGACTGCCCGCTGCGATGGGAGCGCAGCTCGCATGGGGGGACAGCCGCCGCGTGATTCACATCACGGGCGATGGCAGCATCAAGATGACGGGCAATGAGTTCTATACGATTGCACGTCTTGGGCTTCCTGTGATCTCGATCATTGCGAACAACCGCAGCCTCGGGATGATCCGCCAGCTGCAGAAGGTGCTCTATGATGAGCGGTATATCGCCTGTGAGCTCGATCACGAGATGGACTATGTGAAGTATGCAGAGAGTTTCGGTATCAAGGCGGTCGCAGTTTCGACGCAGGAGGAGTTTGCGGCAGCGCTCAAGAGCGCACTGGAGGATAGAACGCACCCGCGTGTGATTGTGATGGATGTGTGGCGCAGTTTCGTAGAGCCAATGGCAAAAGGCGGTGCGCGCATTGATGAGTTTGTGGACTTCAAATAAGCGGAAATCTGTATGCA
>CALJPB010000032.1 GCA_937981305.1 uncultured Selenomonas sp. | reverse complement strand
TTTCAGTGTACGTTCTGCTTCCATACGAGCGGAAGCCACTACCGCAAGCGTTCGCTTGACAATTTCTTTGGAGAGCTGGATATCCTCGTTGAGAAATACGGCATCAAGTACATCTTTGTCTCGGACGAGCTCTTTGCATACAATCTCAAGCGTGTCATCGAGTTTTGCGAACGAATTAAGCCGTACAACATCCGTTGGTGGGCGCAGTTCCGCGTCTCGGATGTGACGGAGGAGATGCTCCGCGCCCTCAAGGATGCGAACTGTGTCACGATGGGCTTTGGTTTGGAGAGTGCGGATGACCGTATCCTTGCGAGCATGAACAAGAAGATCAAGTTCGAGCAGACGGAGCGTGCACTGAAGCTGACCTATGACTATGGAATCACGATACAGGGGGGCTTCATCTTTGGCGATGTGGAGGAGACATTGGAGACGGCGACGAAGACGCTGAACTGGTGGAAGGATCATCCGGAGTACGGTATTACGCTGAATTTCATCACAGCATATCCCGGTACGCCGCTCTACAAGCAGGCGCTGCAGCGGGGACTCATCAAGGACGAGGTGCAGTTTATTCGCGACGGCTGCCCCGTTGTGAACCTGTCGAAGATGTCAAAATCCGAGATGGACTGGGTCGCCGAGCAGATCATGACGCTGCCGCAGCGTGCCTTCCTCGTTCCGGATAGGATTCGGGAGGTCACACTGGACTACGAGGAGAAGCGCATCGGATTTACAGGGGATTGTACCTCGTGCGGTATAGAGAACACATGGAAGAATGTGCGCTTCTTTACGCGCAATGTGCTGACCTGTAAGGATTGCGGAAAGAAACACAAGCTTCCGATTCTCCATGAGGTCACGGACTGCATATCGCATTCGGTCATGCATTTGTTGGAGCGGAAGGGGCGCATCGCATTTTGGGGGATCAATGACTACTTTGCCAATATGCTTCCCAATCTTCCTGCGGTGCAGAGTGCGAATGCCTATCTCATTGACAATTCGCGCATCAAGCAGGGCGGCATTGTCGAGGGGAAGGAGATCCATGCACCAGCCATACTGGATGAACTCTCGATTGATACGGTTGTGATCCCTGTCGTCTCCTATGTGACAACCATCGAAAAGCAGATTCGTGCGGAATATCCGCATGTGAAGGAAGTTATCAATATACTGGATTTGATTCGGCCGATGGAGGCGGACGAGGTTCTTGTGTGCTGATCTGACCGATGCCTTTGCAGAAATGCGCAGAGTTACAAGGAAGACGGGACTAGAAGGAATATGCTGGTGAAGATCACAAGAGCACAGGCACTTCGTTATCTGGATGAGGCGCATGCACTGAATGACGGCGGTTGGATTACGCACTCCCACGCTGTTGGGACGGCGGCGGAGCACATTGCTGCGCATATTGTCGGGATGGATGCGGAGCGTGCTTTTGTGTTCGGTTTGCTGCATGACATCGGGCGCAGATTCGGTGAGATGGGGATGAATCACGTCAT
>CALJPB010000031.1 GCA_937981305.1 uncultured Selenomonas sp. | reverse complement strand
TGTCAGATTGGTGTAGATTTTTTGTCCTGTCAAGGAGACAAACCGGACGCATAGCCGAAGCTATGTGGAGGATTTGTCGACGAAGAGAGGGCGAAAAAGATGCGCCAAGATGACATGGCTGAATTTATCAGTGCTTCCTTAAATCGCTAGTTATAAAAAAGTTGGGGTCGCCGTTATCTTTCGGCGCCCCTTATTTTTATGCAAACTTTATCAGCGATTCCCTAGATTCATATTCACAAATTGTTGACAAGTATTATCATTCTGTGATAGTTTTGTTGAATTGGAATATGGGGATAAACAGGGAGATGGTAGCGTGCTGACATCCTATGACAAAAATTATCTGAGAATAGGCCTTCCTGCTGCACTGGAAGGTGTCCTGATGATCTTTCTGAGCAATGCGGACATCATTATGGTTGGCAGTCTGGGAACGGGTGCCATTGCTGCCGTCAGCATCTTTTCACAGCCACGCATGATGCTCCTGACGGTCGCACGTTCGGTCGCGGCGGCCGTCACCATACTGATTGCGGAGCGATTTGGCCGCGATCAGCACGATGCCTATGGTGATATTCTCAAAAAAACAATCGTTCTTGTTTTTGTCGTCCTTGGACTCGCACATATCGGGTTCTTCATCTATCTCGATGCAATTCTCCTGTGGATGGGAGCACAGCAAGACTATCTCTCCGACGCGATGATCTACGGTCTCTGGACGCTGCCCGCTGTCTTCATCACCTCCATGACGACGCTCATGCAGGCGGTCATGTTTGGACGCGGGGAGTCCATGCGTGTCCTCTCGATCAACATACAGGGGAACGTCGTCAACGTCATCCTCAATGCACTCCTGATCTTTGGCCTTGGACCATTCCCACAGCTCGGTGTTCTTGGTGCTGCACTTGGAACAATCGGCGGAACACTTTGGTCATTCTACCTAACCCTGCGTGTGCTCTATGCATGGGGCATCTTTGCGCAGGGAAATTATCGTCTGACGCGCGTCTATCTGCGTGAATTCCTCAGCGTATTCGGTGGTATCTTCAGTGAGCAGGGATTTGAACGCATTGGCATGGTCGTCTATACCCGCATGGTCGCCGAACTTGGGACGATTCCGTATGCCATCCATGCAATTGCAATGAACTTCTGTGATTTCTATTACAACTTCTGCAATGGGATGGGAAAGGCAAGCACGGTTCTCGCCGGACACAACAGAGACAGCCACAAGCAGAATGAATGGCGCCGCTATCTCTGGACAGGGATGCGTTGGAGTCTGATTTTCTCTTTCATTGTATTTCTCATAACCTTCTTACTGCGCGAGGAAATCTTTGCCGTCTATGCACGTGATGCAGCTCTCCTTCCTCTTGGCAGCCTGATTATCGCATACGTCGCAGCGGTCAGTTTTCCCGAGGCGTACCAGATGGTCTGTGCCGGTATTCTGCGCGCAAGCGGAAAGACAACACAGGTAGCAGCCTATTCCTTTATCAGCATAACGGTACTGCGGCCAATTATCACCTATATTTTCCTCTATAAGTACAATATGGGACTTGAGGGGGCATGGCTTTCACTGGCACTCGATCAGAGTATGCGCGCCATCTGTGCAGCCATACTCCTGCGCAAGGTATATCATGAAAGAAATTCCAAGCATGCATTGAATCCATGTTAAGAAAGAATCAAGATGAAGTACAAGGGACTTTCTGACTATCCAAATACAATAATCTGAAATAGGTGTATTGACAAGTATATCTAATATGGATATACTACGTTTGAACTTATCTTGAAAACTGAATACATGACGTTGCGAGTGTTGACGAATGAGTATTACTTTGTACGCATTCCGTTGAGCGATGAGAGGAAAATGGGTGGAATGCCCATGCTGTCCCGCAGCCGTAAATAGGGAGTGTTCTTCCACAGGCGCAGAGCCTGTGCCTGTAAAGTCACTGGAGTAACATTCGGGAAGGCGGAAGGATGTGTCGATCTATGAGCCGGAAAGCCTGCTCGCAATAAGATTCATTGATGGACTCACGAGAGATGGGGAGATGGATGCTAAAGTTTTTGTATGCATTTCACCGTCTTCCTCTTTTGAGGCGGACGTTTTTTATTTTCTGTAAAAGGAGTTGGGGAGTTGAGTGCAAAAGCAATCCTGATGCGTTTGGTGCAGATGGTCTTTACACTGCTGGGCGTTAGTTTCTTGACGTTCAGTCTGACCTTTATTGC
>CALJPB010000030.1 GCA_937981305.1 uncultured Selenomonas sp. | reverse complement strand
ATCCATGTGACGGTGACGGCTGACCTCGATCATGTGAACGCTCTGCGTCAGTTTCACGGCGCCGCCGTAGGTGCGCTTCAGCCGCCCCTGCCGCTCGAGCGAGCCGAGATCCTTGCGGATACAGTCTTCGGTCACTTTGAATTTGGCGCTGAGCTCTTTGACCTTGACCTTACCGTCACGCTCCACCATGCGGACGATGAGCTCTTGGCGCTCCTCCAGAAACATGATATTCACTCCCTTTGCGCAGATGATAATAACAGCGCTCATATATCTGCTGTCAATGAGCCGTCCATCCTTTTTTTTCAGTGTAACGCAAAATCGCTAAAATAGCAAGACTATTTTATCTATTGAAGCAAATTTATAAGAGTGAATTCATTAAGTATATTCTATTATAATAGACAATATCCTCTGTTTGATATTGTTAAATTCCAATTACAGCGAAATAAATAATAAAAACCCTATAATTTTATCCGCTCTGTTCCGAAATATGCTGTTTTCGGCAATTTGTGACGCATATGCACGGTGTGTCTGCGCGGGAAATGGCGTACGTAGAACGTGTTTGCACGTCGGATTCGCGCGTGTTACAATGTGTTATGCGCCGAGGACAGCACGGCGTTTGAGGATGTAGTTCCACACCATGACGATGCCGGCGGCGATGAGTTTGGCGATCATGTAGTAAATGCCGATGATGTCGACGAGTACCCACATGAGCAGTTGGTTGAGCCCGAGTCCCGCGATGCTTGAGCCGAAAAAGAGCATCTTCGCGCGTCTTGTCTGTGCGTTCGCGCCGCGAAAGACGCAGACGAGGCAGAGATAGTAGTTCACGAAGACGGAGACGGTGAAGGAGATGCCGGCGGAGATGAGATAGTGGAGTCCGCCGTACTCGGTGAGGATGTAGAGCAGTCCGTAGTCGAGAAGGAAGCAGGCGCCGCCGACGAGGACGAAGCGGACGATTTCATAAAGTCTGGGTGACATGGAATACCTCGCGTTAGATGAAGCGTTTTTTGCGGCGCAAAGCCCTGCGCGAACGTTTTACTCCGCTTGTTCCACCAGGGTTCGCTTTAGGGCATAGTGCCGCCTCGTTATCCTCATTGAAAGGAATACATATGATAGAAAGATTCTTCACGTTGTATAAAAATCCTGCTGCCCTTTTTTTCTGTGTCGCACTCCTTCTCGGTGGGTGCGGGGGGGATGTGACGGCGGAGGATACCAAGCTCATGATGGGGACGGTGGCACATCTCACGGTGCGCACGGATGAGATCTCCGCACAGGCGGCTCTGCGCGACGGGCTTGCCGTGCTCACGCAGACGGAGCGCGATGCGGACGGGGCGGTACTCGCCGCGATGGAGGCGGCTGCGGGGACGGGGGAATGGACGGAGGTTTCGCCCGCGCTCTATGAGACGCTGCTCCTGGCCCGGGAGGCCGCACGCGGCTCGGATGGCGCGTTCGATGTGACAGCGGGCGCACTGACGGAACTCTGGGAGCGGGCGCGCACGGAGAAGCTGCCGCCGTCCGCCGAGGAGATCGCTGCGGCGCGTGCACACGTAGGCTATGAGGCACTCGAACTGCGTGCGGTGGAGGACGGCGGTCAGACGAAATGCGAGGCACGTCTGATGAAAGCGGGGATGAAGATCGACCGTGGAGCACTCATCAAGGGGCTTGCGCTCGACGGCATCCGCAGCACATGGGAAAATGCAGACATCAAAAACGCGCTCGCCGATCTCGGCACCAGTTCGATCCTCGGCATGGGCGTGAATGAGGAGGGCGCACCGTGGCAGATCGGCATCCGCAATCCGCGCGG
>CALJPB010000029.1 GCA_937981305.1 uncultured Selenomonas sp. | reverse complement strand
AGAAGTTTCCGTCCCCTTGCGGGGTGCTGTTGCTTAAATCCTCACCGCGCAATCCCTTGCGGGATCTCGCCGAAAAGAGCAGTTTGCGGCGCAGATGTATTTTGAGGCATACAGGTATAGTCCATTTGTACTAAAAATCACTGTATCCCTTGCGTCTGTTGATGCGGCGCGGATCACTCCTCGCGCATGTTCCACAACAGGGTTCGCATTAAGCCTGAATGCCGCATTCGCGACGAATCGCATTCTGGAGGAGCTGAGAGAAGTTGATGTTGTGCTCGCGTGCAAGTGTATCCATCCATGCAGGAATGATAAGGGTCTTCTTCACCGAACGATTGTCCGTACGACGCAGGTAGGCCTCCTCGTCCCATTCGATGAGTGCGGTGAAGTCGCGCCCACTCGTCTCAATGTCAGCAGGATTGGTCGCGGGCGGAAAGGGCTTCTTGTCCGCTTTGAGCGTATAGCGCTACAGTCCGAGTGCATCACTCGCCTTGTAGAGGGCTTCGCGCATGGTGTCGCCCTGTGTATAACAGCCCGGCAAATCGGGAAAAACAGAGTACCCTCCCGCCTCCGGTTCAGGATGAAAAACTGCAGTATATATTTTCTTTTCCATGCATATCCCCCTGTGCTTATAGAATATCACACAAGGGGTCTTCATACAAGGTATTCAACCCCGCCGAATCTTCGGCAGGAGGAAGCGCAGGAGGATGTAGGCGAGGATGCTGCCCGCGCCCGTGGAGAGGAGGAAGGGGACGATGTAGACGGTATAGCTCGTGGGGTTCAGCCCCATGAGGAGGGCGGCGACGGGATAGGCGGCGAGTGCGCCGAGGATGCCGGTTCCGAGTGCCTCGGCGACGCAGGTGATGCCGAGACGTTTCGTATAGTGGTAGACAAGCCCGCACGAGAGCGCACCGATCATGCTGCCGGGGAATGCCATGAGGCTGCCGAGTCCCGCGATGTTCCTGAGGAGGCTCGCGGCAAATGCGACGCCGATGCCCCAGAGAGGGCCGAGGAATACGGCGGCGAGGATGTTGACGAGGTGCTGCACAGGGGCGCAGCGGCTGCCAAGGACGGGGAAGCTGAACAGTCCACCGAGGACGGCGACGGCGACGAGGATGCCGGCGAGGGTGAGCCTGCGGGTGCGTGTGTCTAGCATATAAATTCACTCCTCAAATCAAATCCATGCGCGAGCGGGCCGCTGCCCGCGCCGAGATCAAGTCCTGCGGCGAGTGCGCCCGAGATATACGCCTTCGCACGTTCGACGGCGATATCGAGCGTCATGCCACGCGCGAGGTTCGCTGCGATCGCACTGGAGAGGGTGCAGCCTGTGCCGTGGGTATTCGCGGTCGCAATGCGCCGCCCCTCGAACCAGCGTGCGCCCACACCATCGACGAGGAGATCGTTCGCGTCGTCGACGCTGTGTCCCCCCTTCATGAGCACCGCTGTGTGTGCACGATCATAGATGCGTGCCGCTGCTGCGGTCATGCCCTTTCGATCGGTGATTGCGGTATCCGCGAGCACCTCCGCCTCGGGGATGTTCGGCGTGATGATGGTCGCACGCGGCAGGAGCAGTGAGACGAGTGCCTCAACAGCATCCTCGCTGATGAGACGTGCGCCGCTGGTCGCAACCATGACGGGGTCGACGACGACGTTCTGCGCATGATATTCGTCCAGTTTCTCCGCAATCACACGGATGAGTGCGGCATCCGCGACCATGCCGATCTTCACCGCATCGGGTGGGATGTCGGTAAAGACGGCATCGAGCTGCGCCGCGAGAAATGCGGGCGGGACGGCGAGGATGTCGGTGACCCCCGTGGTGTTCTGCGCGGTGAGCGCGGTAAGTGCGCTCATACCGTAAACGCCGTGCGCGGTCATGGTCTTGAGATCCGCCTGAATGCCCGCGCCGCCGCTCGAATCGCTGCCCGCAATGGTGAGTGCTGTGTGCATTTTCATTGTGCTTCCTCCTCAGAGTTTTGGTCTATGACAACTGTTACGGTTTTACCATGCGTACTCCTCGCAGAACCCTCGTTACGCAAGCGGGCGTGTACTCGTCCGCGAGGGAATCACGGACGCATTCAGTTGTCCATAACATTTATCATAGAACTAGAGC
>CALJPB010000028.1 GCA_937981305.1 uncultured Selenomonas sp. | reverse complement strand
AAAGGCGGGGGAGAATCCGAATCTCTACGTTATCCACGACGACGATCTCCTGCGCGTCATCAACGAGCTGCGTGCGGCGGGCGCGGAGGCGATCTCCGTCAACGGTCAGCGTCTCACGGGCATCTCCGAGATCCGCTGTGCGGGACCGACGCTCTCCGTGAACAATGTGCGCTCCTCCGCACCGTTCGAGGTACGTGCCATCGGTGACAAGAAGTCTCTCGAAAACTCCCTGCGTATGCGCGGCGGTGTCGTCGAGACGCTGAGTGTCTGGGGCATTCAGCTTGATATAACGGCCAGCGATGATGTCTACATTCCACCCTATCGCGGGAGCATCCGTCAGAGTTATGCACGTGAGACGGAAGAACGGGAGGAGGGAAGTAAATGATCTACATCGTTATGGTCAGTCTGATCATCGGTCTCGTCATTGGATACAACAGCCCGATCGTCATCCCGCTCGCCTACACAAAGCTTTTTTCTGTCGCACTTGTCGCGGCACTGGACGCAGCGTTCGGTGGTCTGCGGGCGGCGGTTGCAGATCGCTTTGACAAGCACGTTTTTGTTACAGGCTTCTTCTCGAATACACTGCTCGCGGCGGCACTCGTCTTTATCGGTGACCGCCTTGGTATCGATCTCTATTATGTCGCGCTGCTGGCGTTCGGCTTCCGCATCTTTAAGAATCTTGCCATTCTGCGTCGCTACCTACTTAAGGACTACCGCGACGGCGCACAATAAGCTTGGTCTAAAAATTTCTTCACACTATGGAAATATATTGATTTTCATGGTAAAATAGGCGAGGACAATTATTATTTATTGATAGAGAAGCTTGATGTACATACGATATGGAGGCTGAAGCTGTGTTCGAAATGGATGATAACTTTGAGGAACTCGCAAAGATCATCGTTGTCGGTGTGGGCGGCGGCGGCGGTAACGCGGTAAATAATATGATCGACTCTGGCTTGCAGGGCGTAGAGTTTGTTGCAATCAATACAGATGCACAGGCTCTTCTGCAGTCGAAGGCGGCAATGCGCATTCAGATCGGCGAGAAGCGTACGCGTGGACTCGGTGCGGGCGCACGTCCTGAGATCGGGGAGGCGGCCGCGACGGAGAGCCGTGAGAAGATTGTGGAGGCACTGCGCGGCGCAGACATGGTCTTTATCACTGCCGGCATGGGCGGCGGCACGGGGACGGGCGCAGCTCCCGTTGTTGCCGAGTGTGCGCGTGAGCTCGGCGCACTCACCGTTGCTGTTGTGACACGGCCTTTTTCCTATGAAGGGATGGCGCGTGCACGCAATGCGGAGTCCGGTATTGCGAATCTGCAGCAGCACGTCGACACCATCATCACAATTCCAAACGACCGCCTCATGAAGATCATCGACAAGAGCACGCCGGTCACCGAGGCGTTCAGCAAGGTTGATAATGTCCTCTGGCAGGGGGTCAAGGGCATCACTGATCTCATTACAAATCAGGGGGTTATCAACCTCGATTTTGCGGATGTCAAGACGACGATGTCGAATGGCGGTGCAGCGATCATGGGCATTGGCGAGGCGCGCGGCGAAGGTGCGTCCGTTGCGGCGGCAAAGGCGGCAATCGAGTCGCCGCTGCTCGAGACGAGCATCGAGGGAGCGACCTCCGTCATTATGAACTTTACGGGTGCAAAGACGCTCAGTATGCTTGAGGTCGGCGAGGCATCGGATTGGCTCTCCAGCATGATTATGAACGCAACGAATGTCAGTCAGCCGAATATCATCTGGGGCGTTGCCGTTGATGAGAACCTTGAGGACAGTGTGCGTGTCACCGTCGTGGCGACGGGGTTTGGGCTCTCGGAGAGCGGCACAGCCGACAGTGCAGATACGGGGCTTAGCGCGGACTGGATCTCCATGCCGGGGATGAGCAGTGTTTCCGCCTCAAAGACAGCGGCAGCGCAGCCCGGTCAGTCGCAGCCGCAGGCACGTCCTGCCGCCGCAATCGTACCGCCGAACCTCGGCAGTGCGGCAAACAATCGTCGTATGAATGTTGTCGAGCCGAATCCCGGAACGTCGGGGACCGACATCATCGATATTCCTGCATGGATGCGTCAGCGCTGAATAAACGTTCTTCCTGTCATACACAATAAAAAAGCACCGTATCAACGGTGCTTTTTTATTGCGTTCAGCTTTCCAGATCGGGGCGGAGTTTTGCCGCTTCCCGCAGATAGACGTGATGAATGTCTGCCTGTGCCGCATCCGTGTTGACGAGGAGAAGGACGCGGATGCAGCGCGGGAGACTGTCCTCAATGGCACATTGACGTGTGTCAAAGAGAGGAACAAGATCGAACCCGGGAAGCCTGCGCACGCCCGCTGTCGGAAATGCCGCCGTCAACTCCTCGGTCATGCTGAAAATTGCCGCGCCAATCTCCTTAGCGGTAATGGAATTTGCATGGAGAAGCTCGATGATCATCTCCTGTGCCGCCTGCCAGATTTCTTCCTTATCATTGCGCCTGACTGTGATGGCGCCGCGTATACCGCGCATATTCTACACTCCCTTGTGAATGTCCCAGATAAGCCGAAGACTTAGAATAAATGCGATGAGGTAGCCGAGGATGCCGAGGAACGGAATGCCGCCGATCTGCGGCTTCATATCTGTCGTACAGATTGTACTTGATGCAATGAGGAGTGCGGCGCAGAGAAGGGCAATGATGAGCTTGTTAATCATCTTGTCAAGACGCTGAACGGGCTCCTCCGATCCGGTGAGGTCAATGTTGAGCTTTGCCTGTCCGCTCATGGTCATCTTGAGCAGGTCGGCAAGCTGCTCTGGGATTTGGACGGATTTGCGCAGGAGCATGATGCCCTCCTGCCGTGCTTTTGCGAGCCCCTCACGCCATGTCATCCCCTGTACGATACCGAGTGAGAGACTGCGCGCGAAGATCTCGAGAAAGCTGACCTCGGGGGCGCAGCGGCGCATGACGATCTCTACGGTCATGACGCCGCGTGCAAACATGGCAAGTCCGCTCGGACAACCGATGTTGTGCACGCGCAGGATGCCGAGGATCTGATTTGTCAGTACACCCATGTGTACGTCCGTGAAGTCAAGAGAGCCGTACTGCTCCATCATCACATCAATGTCCTGATAGAGCTGCGCGTGGTTGATGCGTCCCCGTACGATGCCGAGGGCAAGGACGGCAGCCTTCATCTCAAATGTATCGTGCGTCGCAAGAGCGAGGATTGCGCGGCGCAGTGCCGTACGGTCGCGGTTGCTGAGACGGCCCATCATGCCGAGATCGAGCCAGACAATTGTGCCGTTGCGCACGCGAATGTTGCCGGGATGCGGGTCGCCGTGGAAGAATCCGTCCTCGATGATCTGTTTGGCGTAGTTCTCGCCGAGTCTCCGACCGATCTGCGTGACATTGATGCCGGCTGCGTGCAGGGCATCGGTCTGATCGAGGGGGATGCCGTCGATGTACTCCATCACTAGAATGTGCTGTGTGGAGAGATCGCGCAGGACGCGCGGACAGGAGATGAAAGGATTGTCGCGGTTCAGATGCGCGAACTCCTCAATGTGACCTGCTTCGATGAGAAAGTCCATCTCCTGCTTTGCGATGTTCCACATCTCATCCATCAGCGTCCGAAAATCTACAACATCATCGCGGCTGACAAGACGGATGATGGTCGCGGCACGCTTCATGAGGGTGAGATCCATGCGCATAATCTCGTGGATGCCGGGACGCTGCACCTTGATGACGACATCCTCGCCGTTTGCCAGACGTGCACGATGCGCCTGTGCGATGCTCGCAGAGCCGAGCGGCGTGCTGTCAATGGTGCGAAAGACCTTGTTCCATTCGCGTTCGTATTCCTGCTCGACGATGGAGAGGATGACGGGAAAGGGGAGGGGGCGTGCGCCCGTTTGGAGCTTCATGAGTTCATCGCAGTACTCCGTCGGAAGAAAGTCGGGGCGCATACTCATGATCTGCCCGAATTTGACAAAGGTGGGACCAAGATCCTCGAAGATGGCACGCAGTTTTACGGGGGTCAGACCGTGTACAATGTCGTGACGGCGCAGAACGGTTACCATCTCGCGCAGACGCAGGGCAGCGTTCTTGTTCTCCGTACCCTGTAAGAGTGTGCCAAGCATGATCTCACCTCCCATAAGTGTCGTGGAGCACTCGGTATTCCCTTTTTTGAAAAATTATTCTGCCGCTTTGTACTTCTCCGCAAGCTGCTGCTTCACGGTCTCGTTGCTGAGGAATTCGTCGTAGGTCGAGATGCGGTCGACGACGCCGACAGGAGTAATTTCGATGATGCGGTTCGCGATCGTCTGCGTGAACTCGTGGTCGCGCGAGGCAAAGAGGATCGTACCGCTGAACGACATCAGCCCATTGTTGAGCGCAGTGATGGATTCGAGGTCGAGGTGGTCGGTCGGCTCGTCAAAGACGAGGACGTTCGCGCCCGAGAGCATCATGCGTGAGAGCATACAGCGCACGCGCTCGCCGCCGGAGAGCACCTCGGCACGCTTTTGACTTTCCTCGCCCGAAAAGAGCATACGTCCGAGGAAGCCGCGCACAAATGTTTCGTCCGGATCCTTCGAATACTGGCGCAGCCAGTCGACGAGATTCAGTTTGACATCATCGAAATACGCGTTGTTGTCCGAGGGAAGGTAGGTTTGTGTCGTCGTCACTCCCCATTTGAACGTGCCTTCATCGGCTTCTTCCTCACCCATGAGGATCTTGAACAGCATGGTCTTTGCCGCGCCGTTCGGTCCTACAAAGGCGACCTTGTCCCCCTTTTTGAGGGTAAAGCTGACATTCTTGAAGAGCTGACGACCGTCGACCTCCTTTGAGAGACCTTCCACCGTGAGGAGCTGATCGCCCGCCTCGCGGTCGGGGGTAAAGGCGATGTAGGGATAGCGGCGCGTGGAGGGCTTGATGTCGTCGAGGGTAATGCGCTCAAGGAGCTTTTTGCGTGAGGTCGCCTGACGGGACTTCGAGGCATTTGCCGAGAACCGTTGGATGAAGGTCTGGAGTTCCTTGATCTTTTCCTCTTTCTTTTTGTTCGCGTCCTTTGCCATCTGGAGTGCCAGCTGACTGGACTGATACCAGAAGTCGTAGTTGCCGGCGAAGAGGGAGATCTTGCCGAAGTCCACATCGCAGATGTAGGTGCAGACCTGATTGAGGAAGTGACGGTCATGTGACACAACAATGACCGTGTTCGGGAAGTCCGCGAGGAAGTTCTCAAGCCAGTTGATCGAGGACACATCGAGATGGTTCGTCGGCTCGTCGAGGAGCAGAATGTCAGGTGAGCCAAAGAGTGCCTGTGCGAGCAGGACGCGCACCTTCTCCGAGGGAGATAGCTCGTTCATCTTGAGCGTATGCTTTGCGTCGGGGATGCCAAGCCCGCTCAGGAGCTGCGCCGCCTCCGTCTCTGCGTTCCATCCGTCGAGTTCGGCAAACTCTGCTTCAAGCTCCGAGGCACGCATACCGTCCTCGTCGGAGAAGTCCGGCTTTTCATAGAGCGCATCCTTTTCGTCCATGATCTCCACAAGGCGCGGATGTCCCATGATGACCGTGCGCAGCACCTCGACCTCGTCATAGGCATAGTGATCCTGCTTGAGAACAGCGAGGCGTTCGCCGGGCGTGATGTCGACGATACCGCCC
>CALJPB010000027.1 GCA_937981305.1 uncultured Selenomonas sp. | reverse complement strand
CTCCTGTGACAAGCGCGATATCTCGATGGAGCAGATCACGAACTTCGTCGCGGAGATCGAGCGCGATATCCGCAACCGCACGGAGCCGGAGGTGCCGTCGGAGAAGATCGGGGAGATCGTGATGGAGCGGCTGAAGGATTTCGATGAGGTCGCGTACATCCGCTTTGCCTCCGTCTATCGAAAATTTGATGACATCACGAATTTCATCGAGGAACTCGAAACACTGCGTGCGCGGCGCGGGAAGGAGTAAGAGATAACGGAAGAGGTGGGACTTGGATCATCGGCTGAAGAGCAGTTTGCAGGCGCGTTTTGCACGGGAGCGCGGGGCGTATCGCTATCCGGCGGGAGCGCGTACACGCTTTGCACTTGTCTATCCGAACACCTATTTTGTGGGGATGTCGAACCTCGGACTGCACATCATCTATGACCTTCTCAACAGGCGCGGGGATACGGCGTGTGAGCGCTTCTTTCTGCCCGACCGTACAGAACTTCCGCGCTATGAGCGCACGCAGACGCCGATGATGAGCGTGGAGACGCAGACGCCTCTTGCGGACTTCGCCGTCATCGGCTTTGCCATTTCTTTCGAAATGGATTATTTCAATGTCATAAAGATGCTTGCGCTCAGTCATGTTCGACGGCGTGCCGCAGAACGCACATGGCGCGATCCGCTTGTCATTGCGGGCGGCCCGTGCGCGACGTTCAACCCCGAGCCGCTGGCGGAGATCGTGGATGCGTTTGTGATCGGTGAGGGCGAAGCCGTCATGCCCGCTCTGATGGAGGCATATCATGATGGGATGCGTCAGGGGGACGAACGAGGTGCACTGCTCCGTCGTCTGGCGTGCGTTCCCGGGGTCTATGTGCCCGCACTCTATATGCCCTCCTATGATGCGGCAGGACATCTTGCTGCACTCATGCACTCGGAGGGTGCGCCGCATTCCGTTGCGCGTCAGTGGGTGGAGGATCTTGACGAGTATCCCGCACATACGGTCGTTGTGACGGAGGATACGGAGTTTAACTTTTACCTCATCGAGACGGCACGCGGCTGCGGTCGGCACTGTCGTTTCTGTATGGCGGGCTACTGTTTCCGCCGTCCGCGCAACCGTTCCCTCCATGTCATTGAGGAGGAGGTGCGCGCGGCACTGCCCTATGGCAAGAAGATCGGCCTGATGGGGGCGGCGATCTCCGACTATCCCGAGATCGATGAACTCTGCCGTTCCATCCTCGGTGAGGGGTTGTCGATGTCCGTTGCGTCCTTCCGTGCGGACTCGGTAACGCGGGAACTCGTCGAGGCACTTGCCGCGAGCGGACTTCAGACGCTGACACTCGCCCCGGAGGCGGGGAGTGCTCGTATGCGTGCCGTCATCAATAAGGGGATCGAGGAACATCACCTGTTCACGGCGATCGATCTCGGTGCGGCGGCGCATATCCCGAATTTCAAGCTCTACATCATGGTGGGGCTGCCGTTTGAGGAGGCGGCGGACATTGCGGCGATCATCGATCTCGCACAGCGCCTGCGTGCCTATATGGATGAGAAGGGGAGCAGGGGGACGCTGACGCTCAGTGTCAATCCGTTTGTCCCAAAGCCGTTCACACCGTTTCAGTGGATGCCGATGGCGGACAAGAAGCGGCTCGATGCGGTGATGAAGGAGCTCACGCAGTCCCTGCGCCGTTTCCGAAAGATTGTTGTGAACTTTGAGTCGCCGAAGGAAGCCCTCGTACAGGCGATTCTCGCACGTGGCGACCGCCGCCTCACAGAGCCGTTGATCCGCGCCGCCGAAGGACGAGGGGCAAAGGATCTCGTCTCTGAAATGCGCGCGGCGGGGCTTTCGCCGGAGGACTACCTCGCGCAAGAATGGGGGGCAGACACGCCGCTTCCGTGGGATCATCTGGACATGGGCTTTCCCAAGCGGTATCTGTGGCAGGAGTACGAGCGGGCTGCGGCACTCAAGGCGACGGTCGGCTGCTTTGACGGCTGTACGCGCTGCGGTGTCTGCGGGACGAAGAGAGAAAGGACGAGCGAATGAGTTTTGTACTGCGGCATATACGCGACAATTTGTGGAGCGGGCGGTTGGACATCTTTCCCGAAGACAGGCTCGTACACGGCTTCTCGGCGCGGCAGGGCGGTGTGAGTCCTGCGCCGTTTGACTCACTCAACATGGCTCTGCACGTCGGCGATGAGCCTGCGTGTGTGTGGGAGAATCGCACGCGTTATTTTGCGGCGATCGGGCTGGATGCGGAGCGGATCTGTACGATACGTCAGGTGCACGGGACGGAGATCGTGCGTGTCCTGCGGCGCGATGCGGGGCGCGGTGCGCGGGACTATGCAGATGCGCTTGCGGATGCGGATGCACTCATCACAAATGACAGCGGCGTTTCTCTTATGCTCTGCTTTGCAGACTGCGTCCCTGTCCTGCTCTATGATCCCGTACGTCATGCCATTGGTGTTGTTCATGCAGGCTGGAAGGGGACGGTGGCGCGGATCGCGGAAAAGACGATTGCACGTATGGGCGAGGAGTTCGGCACGGCGGCATCCGATGTGCTCGCGGGCATCGGCCCTTCGATCAGTGCGGACTGTTATACCGTCGGTGCGGAGGTTGCGGAACAATTTCGTACGGCGTTCCCCGCCCATGCGGATCAGATCGTACAGGAACGCGACGGTGCGATCCACCTCGATCTCTGGGCAGCGAACCGTCTGCAGATGGTTGCGGCGGGCGTTTTGGCGCAGAACATCGATCAGGCGGACATATGTACCTCATGTGACCGCAGTTTCTTTTACTCCTATCGTGCCGACGGCGGCAGGACGGGGCGGCTGGCGGCGGTGATGGGACTGAGATGAGTGACGATATGACGATTGAAATGCGGATTCGGGAGGTACGTGCGGCGATTGCGGCAGCGCGTGTACGGCGCGTCCATGTGCCTGTGGAGGCTCCTGTGGAACTGATTGCCGTGACGAAGAACCATCCCGTAGAGGCAATGCGGGAAGCCATTGATGCCGGCATTATGAACATTGGAGAGAACCGTGTGCAGGAGGCTCTGGACAAGGCGGAAAATCTGGAGCGCGAGGTGAAATGGCATCTGATCGGCCATTTGCAGACGAACAAGGTGAGGCACGCCGTCCGTCAATTCGATCTGATTCATTCGGTGGATTCTCTGCGCCTGGCGCAGGAGATCAACAAGGCTGCGGCGAAGTTTGGCAAGGTACAGAACATTCTCGTGCAGGTCAACCTTGCCCGCGAGGAGACCAAATCCGGCGTTTACCGTGAGAATTTGAATGAGCTGCTTATGGAGGTGGATACACTTCCCTGTATCCGTTTGCAGGGGTTTATGTGTATTGCACCGAATTATGAGGATGTGGAGGAGTGCCGCCCACTGTTTCGTGCCATGTATGAACTCTTTCAGCAGATCAAGGAACGTGAGCCGCGTACGGCGGATCTCCGTTACCTCTCGATGGGGATGTCCCATGATTATCGGATTGCGGTTGAAGAGGGTGCGAATCTGGTGCGTGTCGGAACGGCGATTTTTGGCGCACGTCAATATAACGCCCTAGGAGTGTGAGAGATCAGTGAGTATCTTTAAAAAAATATCGACGAAGTTCATTGGTATTGCGCCGGAGGACGACGTGGAGGAAACTGAGGAGCTGGAGGAGTCCGCCAAAGAAAAGGAAAAGAGAACGGCACCTGTGACCGAGATCGGTACGCGTGCAAAAAACCGTACCGAGACGGCAGCGCCTGCGACATCTTTCTCGGATCTTCCACATACCTCCGGGGGGACAGGGACAGCTCCGATTGATAACGTGATTGCGGCATATCGCATGAACGTCATCGTCATTGAGCCGCAGTCGTTCGATGATGCACAGCAGGTAGCCGTCAATCTCCAAAAGAAAAAACCTGTTGTACTCAACTTCGAAAATACGGAGAAGAGTGTGGCGAGCCGCATCATCGACTTTATCAGCGGTACGACGTATGCGTTGAACGGCGACATCAAAAAGATCAGCAACAACGTCTTTCTCTGTGCGCCGCACAATGTCAATGTCAGCTACTCCGAGGAGGAACACCGCCTCGGGGATGATATGTCGTTTTCGAACAGGTAATGACTATGCGTGATGATATTCAGATTGGAATTGTTGGCGGCGGTGCGATGGCTGAGGCACTGATTGCGGGGGTTGTGCAGACGGGAACCGTTTCCCCCTCCTGCATCAGTGTATCGGAACACAAGGCGATGCGCTGCGACGAACTCATGCGAAAATACGGTGTACGAGCACAGGTCGGGGCAGAATCTTTTCTGCCCCGTATTGACGTACTTATTCTTGCCGTCAAACCCGCCGCAGCTGCGGCGGCGATGTCCGAGACAGCGGTGCTGCTAAAGGAGGGGGCTCTTGTTCTCTCGATTGTCGCGGGGCTTCCCCTTGCGAGGATGGAGGCAGCATATCCTACGCATCCCGTCATTCGGGTGATGCCGAATACGCCGCTTGCCGTGGGGGCGGGAATGTCCGCTTATGCGTGCGGGCGATGTGCGGATGCGGATGCATCCGATCTGGCGAAACTGCTCCTTGGTGCGGCGGGACGCACCGTGCGGGTGGATGAGTGCGACCTCGATGCCGTGACAGGTCTCTCGGGCAGCGGTCCCGCCTATGCCTTTCTCGTCCTCGAGGCACTCATCGAAGGCGGTGTTGCAGCGGGGCTGAAACGGGAGACAGCACGTATCCTTGCGGGGCAGACCCTCCTCGGCGCGGCACAGATGGCACTCGCGTCAACACATTCCCCTGCCGATCTGAGGGCTGCGGTGACAAGTCCCGCCGGAACAACGGCGGCAGGGCTGCGTGCGCTTGAGCACGCAGGCGTGCGTTCGGCACTCATCGAAGCTGTTCTGGCGGCGGCAGAGCGTTCAAGAGAGTTGGGGAGAGCGTAATGGCAGCACAGCAGAAGGAGCGGATTCTCCGCTTTTATCGTGGAACAGAAGGGGAGGAAACGGCGGTACGCCTTCTTGATCTCATGGAGGCGACTGTAAAGACGGTGAAATTCCGTGTCAGTCCGTTCCTTGATCCCTACGGACAGGAAATCGCGGAGACCATCTGTGCGGCGTATGACGAGGTGCAGCTTGATTTTGACGGCGGCTATATGGGGGCGGAGCGTCAGCGTGCCATGCTGCGCCATCGGGATTTTCGCGGGACACCGGACGGCTTTGCCATCGCCTGTGTGGAGGCGGCGTGGAACGGGCAGTTTGCGCGGCTCACGCATCGTGATGTACTCGGCGCGGTCATGGGACTCGGCATTGAGCGCGATCTGGTGGGGGACATCCTCCCCGCACCCGATACGGCGAAGATCATCTGCGACGCGAAGATTGCGGATTTTATCGTACAGAATTTGACGATGATCGGCGCGGTCGGCGTCAAGGCTGCGCTTGGGAGTTTGGATGAGATCCCTGCGCGCGAGGAGCGGACGAAGGAGATCCGTGCGACGGTCGCCTCCCTGCGGCTTGACTCCATCGTCGCTGCGGGCTTTGGCATCTCGCGGAGCCGCGCGGCGGACGACATCGCGGCGGACAAGGTGAAGCTCAACTGGCAGAGTGCGGGCAGCGCATCGAAGACGATCAAGGAGGGCGATGTGCTCTCCATGCGCGGGCGCG
>CALJPB010000026.1 GCA_937981305.1 uncultured Selenomonas sp. | reverse complement strand
AATCCCCGCCGTACTGGATCGGCTTTCCTCCGTTCGCAGTGAATTGGAAAGCGCCGACAACTATGATATGGACATGGCGGAGCTGGACAAGGAAATCGGCACACTTCACAAACAGCTGAAGAACCTTGCGGCGGAGCTGACTGCACGCAGACAGGAGGTCGGCGCAGCACTTTCCACCGACATTGCGCGTGAACTCCAGGGGCTCGGCATGGCAAAGGCGCGTTTCCGCATTGTCGTCACCCCCGCAGAGAAATACACAAGCCGCGGCGCGGATAGTCTCGCTATGCTGTTTTCCGCAAACGTGGGCGAGGAGGAGAAACCTCTCGAAAAGATCGCCTCGGGCGGCGAGCTCTCGCGCATTGCACTTGCCATCAAATCCATCGTTGCCGCACGCGATACGGGCGGGACGAGCATGGTGTTCGATGAGATCGACACGGGCATCGGTGGGCGTACCGCCCAGATGGTCGCCGAGCGGATCGCCTTTGTCGCGCATTACAAACAGGTGCTGTGCATCACGCATCTGCCGCAGATTGCGTGTATGGCGGACAACCATCTCTACATCGCAAAGCGTGTCAAGGGCGATACAACCGTGACACAGGTGACTGCACTCTCTGACGAAGAGCGCGTGCGCGAGATCGCACGCATGGCATCCGGCGATGATGTCACCGAGGCGGCACTCGCGAATGCGCGCGAGATGCTTGCGGGTGCAGGAAAGAAAAAGGCAGCATTTCAGAAGAATAAAACAGTGAATAAATGATAGGTACACAATAATGAAGACATTTGGAATGAAACGCATCCTGATTGCAGGGCTTACGGCATACGCTCTCTTTGTGGGCTGCAATGCACAGGCAATGCCGTCGCCCCTCGTCGAGTACACGAGCGTGCGCGATGCGTGGGCGGTTGTAGGGCTGCCCGTCTATACGCCGACACTCCTGCCCGTCGGCTACGTGCAGAAGGATATCATCGTCATTGACAAGAGCCTTGCCGAGATCTTCTACCGCAATGAGGCGGGCAAGGAAATTCTGTTCCGCATGGCGAAGGGCGATGCGGACATCAGCGGCGACAATACGGTCTATGAGGTCAATCAGGTCGTGCAGATCGGACGTCAGTATATCCGCGTCAAGGGGACGGAAAAACGCGTCAGCCTTGCGCTCTGGTCGCGCGGCGGCTACACCTTCTCTCTCTCGTTTGAAGAACCCGTCTCCATTGAGGCAGTACAGGCAATCGTCAGCACGATTCCGTGGAACTGAAGTAAAATCAGTAAAAAAGAGATTTCTTTTATCATGATTGGCGTTTGTAGTGCCCCCCAAAAGTTCGATTAAGCGAATCTGACTTTTTGGGGGGCACTATCGTTTTGAACCCCTTTTTCTTACGGGAAAGGACATAACAGAACAATTTATGTCAGCGCAGCATATTCTTCATTTTATTTGCATGGAACTCCTGTTTTTGTTATACTGAAACAACACTTGATGATATAAGAAGGCATAGATCGGATAAAGCTCGTTCTGCAATTTCTACGTACAATTCATCTACGAGAGGACGATATGGCGTGTTACAGGAAAAAATGACGCACTCAGGTTCAGATAAAATATTCGTCAAATTTGCAGGAGCCGTATTTGCCGTTTCTTTTTTGATTGTCTGTGCAATATACTATGCGGGAGGCTATTTTATGTCCGGTTCGCTGCGCGACATCAACGCATTTGCGGATGCGGCCGACAATGATCTCGGATATGTGCTCATCATGGGGGTGGATCGCAGGGAGGGAGACTCCGGACGCAGCGATACGCTGATGCTTGCCGCTGTCGATGAGGATCAGGGGCGTGCGGCACTCCTCTCGATCCCGCGCGATACGCGCGTTGCAGTTGGCGGCTATGGTTATGACAAGATCAATCATGCCTATGCGTATGGGGGACACGAATTGACACTTGACTCCGTGGAAAAACTCGTCGGTGTTCCCGTTAGACATTACATTTTGATCGACACGTCTGCGTTTGAACGGATTGTGGATGCGGTTGGAGGCGTGGACATCAACGTCGAAAAGCGGATGTACTACGAAGATCCGTGGGACGATAACGGCGGACTTGTCATCGATCTGCAGCCGGGTGAGCAGCATATGAACGGCGCACAGGCGATTCAGTATGTACGCTATCGCGACGGGGAGGGGGACATCGGGCGCATTGCGCGTCAGCAGCACTTCATGCGTGCGCTGCTGGCACAGTTCCTCTCGCCGCAGGTGCTTCCGCGTCTCGCGGCGGTCGTCGATGAGGTGAAAAATGCTGTTGAGACGGATTTGACAACGCGTCAGCTTCTCACACTTGCAACGCGTCTCAAAGAGATCGAGGCAGGCGGTATGGCAATGCAGATGGTTGTGGGTACGCCTGCCTACCTTGGCGATATCAGCTACTGGATTCCCAATCTCATCGAGACGCGGCAGGCACTCTATGCGGGTGTTGGCAGGGAACTGCCGGCACGGATGCAGGAGCAGGCAGAGCGTGATGCAGCTGCCTATCGTGCGGATATGCCCGAGCGACTGCGCGTGATGACGGAGACCGATGAACGCGAGCTTCTGCCCTCATCCGAGGAGCTGCTTGCCGAGGGAGACCGTGCCATTGCAGCACAGCGCGCAGAGCGCGGCATAACAACGCAGAAACCCGCCGAGAAAAAAGAGGAGAAAACCGAGGAAAAAGCGGCGACGAAAAAGGACATCACAGCGGATACGGTGCAGGATATCTCTGTCATGATTATCAATGCGAGCGGCATCAACGGCGCGGGGGCGGAGATTGCGGATACGCTGCGGGCACGGGGATTCCGTATCTCAGGTGTGGAGACGGGCAGTGCCTCGGATCGCCCGAAGACAGCTGTGATGACAACGGAGGCTCATGTGAACCTGTTCTATGGGATGCCGTTTCCCTGTGTCATCATGCCCGTTGATGGAGCAGGTGAGAAGCAGGCGATTGTCATCATCGGGCGTGACTACCGCCCCGATGCCGTGCATGGAGATGGAGAAGAGTGATATGGGAAGTTTGAAGGTCATTGGGCTCGAAAAGGCGTATGGCATACGCACGCTCTTTTCCAATGTAAATTTTGAAGTCATGCGCGGGGACAAGGTAGGTCTCGTCGGCGCAAACGGTACGGGCAAGACGACGCTGATGCGGATTCTCCTCGGACGTGAGGAGAACGACGGCGGGCAGGTCGTGATGGATCGCGCCGATACGGTCGGCTACGTCGAGCAGCAGGCATCGTTCACACAGGATACCCTCTATGAGGAGCTGCGCAGCGCATTTGCCGATCTTCTCGCACTGCGTGCGGAGAAGGAACGGATGGAGGAGGAGATCGCTGCGGGGCGTGCCGGCGCGGAGGAGCTGGCCGCCTACGGGAACCTCGTGACGCGGTTCGAGGCGATGGACGGCTATGACTTCGAGAGCCGCATCCGCCGCGTGGCGTTTGGTCTTGGATTCTCCGAGGCGGATCTCACGAAGGATGTCCGTCATTTTTCGGGTGGACAGACGACACGCATCTGTCTTGCAAAGGCTCTCTTGCGCGAGCCGGATTTTCTCTTTTTGGATGAGCCGACAAATCATCTGGACATCGGTATGATCGAGTGGCTTGAGAAGTTTCTCCAATCCTATCGCGGCGGTGTTCTCCTGATCTCGCATGACCGCTATTTCCTCGACCGCGTTGCAACGCGCATCTTGGAGCTCGATCATGCGGAGGTCACGGCGTACACGGGCAACTACACGCACTATATGCGCGTGAAGAACGACCGCCGCGCCGCGCTCCTGAGCGCCTATGAGAAACAGCAGGCGCAGATCAAAAAGACCGAGGAGTACATCAGCCGCTATCGCGCGGGCATCAAGGCAAAACAGGCGCGCGGGCGGCAGAGTCAGTTGAACCGCCTTGAGCGCATCGTGCTCCCCCCCGAGGCGGCGCGTTTCAAATACTTTGCCTTTACGAAGCCGACCGAGTGTGCGCAGCGCGTGGCGGAGCTTGAGGACATCACATTTGCATACCCCGGCGGGCAGCGCGTCCTCGACCGCATCTCCCTCCTCATACGCAAGGGGGACGGCGTCGCGCTCATTGGAGAGAACGGCGTCGGCAAG
>CALJPB010000025.1 GCA_937981305.1 uncultured Selenomonas sp. | reverse complement strand
TTTTACCCTTGAAAACCGTATTGAGACGGTATTGCAGAAACTCAATCAGAAAATGCACGATCATCTCAATATCAAGGCGGAAAGCCGTGTCCAGCTTGTCTGCGGGATGATCATGGCGGCGCTTGGCGTGAAGGACAAGGTATCGCCGCTTGAAAGCAGTGAACTGAAAGGAAATCTTGGAGAGCACTCAAACGATGGAATAACGACACTGAATAAAATCAAGGATTTTCTGGGAAATAAGCAGCTGCCAAAAGAAAAAGAAAAAACAATCAACGCAATCTTTTTTCAAATACTCAATGATGAAAATTATTACAGACCGATTGACGGGGAAAGTCCGATCAAGACAGTATACGCTGTTGTGAAGGACGACATTGTCCCTATTTTTAAGTCTGCAAGGCATTTGGACTTTACGGGACGTTTGTTTAATGTGCTTAATTCGTGGATCAAACTGCGCCCCGGTGATGATAAGAATGATGTCGTTTTGACTCCTCGTTATGTTACAGAACTGATGGCGCGTCTTTGCCGTGTGAACAGGGACAGCTATGTTTGGGATTATGCTGCAGGGTCAGGCGGATTCTTGATCTCGGCGATGAAGCTCATGGTGGATGATGCGGAAAAATATATACAGAGCGAGGATGAGAAGCGGAGGAAGATCAACCATATCAAACTTTACCAGCTGCTTGGCATTGAGATCCGACTGGATATTTATATGCTGGCGGTGCTCAATATGCTGCTCATGGGGGATGGTTCCTCGCATATCCTGAATAAGGATTCTCTTACCCAATACGATGGGAAATATGAGCAGAGCATCGATCGTGAGGCAGGGGAGATGTTTCCTGCAAATGTCTTTCTGTTGAATCCTCCGTATTCCGAAAAAGGGAAAGGCTTTGTATTCGTACAGAAAGCCTTGGAGAAGATGAACACGGGATATGCAGCAGTGCTCATTCAGGAAAACGCGGGAAGTGGAAACGGTTTGCCTTATACAAGGGAGATTCTTCGCCGAAATACATTGATCGCTTCGATCAAAATGCCGGATAAGCTGTTTATTGGAAAATCAAGTGTGCAGACGGCAATTTATGT
>CALJPB010000024.1 GCA_937981305.1 uncultured Selenomonas sp. | reverse complement strand
TGACGGTCGAGGACATCGTCGAGCAGATTGTTGGTGACATCCGCGACGAGTTCGACGAGGAGCGCGAGAGTGTGGAGTGGCGTGCGGGTGATCTCTGCTCCGTCGACGCCAAGCTCCTGCTTGAAGAGCTGGATGACCTGCTCGGTGTACGCATTGAGGACGAGGACGTGGACAGCGTCGGCGGCTGGCTCTACGACCAGCTCGGCGATACACCGCGCGTAGGGCAGATGGCGGCGCACGCGGGAACACTGCTCTACGTCGAGGAGATAGACGGCGTGCGTATCACGCGCGTGCTTGTTCATCTGCTGCACAGTGTATTGGAGGCGCAGGAGAACCCTGCGGTACATGAGGAGGAATAGAGATGGCGTTCGATCCCGCGCTTTACGATGAAATCATTGCCGCCTTTACGGTGGATTCGGAGCATTTGCATGAGGTGGCGGCAAATTTCCGCCAGGATATGCGCCTCGGACTTGCGGGCTCGCCCGACTCCTCGCTGCGTATGCTCCCCTCCTATCTCGGGCTGCCGACGGGCGGGGAGCATGGGGACTATCTCGCTCTCGACTTTGGCGGGACGAATGTGCGCGTACTGCTCTATCGTCTTGAGGGAAATGGCCGATATGAGATCCTCTCCCATGTTGCAAAGCCGCTCAAGGTCGATGGTATCTATGACTTTATCGGTGCAGAGGCGACGGGAGAGCAGATGTTTGGCTTCATTGCCGGACTGGTCGATGAGGCGATTGGCGGCGATCGTGAGACACCGTATCTGCTTGGACATACATTTTCGTTCCCGTCTGCGCAGACAAATATCAATGACGCACGGCTCATCATCTGGACGAAGGAATTCGCGGCGCGTGGCGTTGAGGGGGAGGTTGTCAACGATCTTCTGCGTGCGGCACTCGTGCGGCAGGGGCTCTCGAACGTTACGCCGAACTCCGTCATCAACGACACGGTCGCGGTACTCCTTGCGGCTGCGTACATCAATGGTGGCACGAAGATCGGTGCGATCTATGCGACGGGACATAACACCTGTTATCTTGAGCCGTACGCGGCCACGGCGCAGCCGCCGATGATCCTCAACATGGAGTCGGGCGGCTTCTCGAAGCTCGTGCCGAACCGCTTCGACGTGGCGCTCGACGCAGCGTCTGAGAAAAAGGGGGAGCAGCGTCTCGAAAAGATGGTTGCGGGACGCTATATGGGGGAGCTCTTTGATATGGCGCTCGCCGAATTGCTCGGTGGAAAGGGGCGTTCCTACGGCTTTACGAGCATCGATCTCAGCCGTATGCTGGAGGATGTGAGCGAGGGGGCTGAGGCGACGGCGACGATTGTCGAGACGATGACGGGCGTGATGCTCGCGGCGGAGGATGCCGTGCGCGTGCGCGATCTTGCACGCGCTGTCGTTGCGCGCTCCGTGCGCCTCATCGCCGCGACCTTCGTCGGGACGCTCTGGCAGGTGACGGGCAGCGGGGAGATGCGTGCGCAGCACATCGCTGTTGACGGCTCGGTCTATGAGAAGATGCCGCTCGTTCGGGAGACGATGGAGCACGCCCTTGCCGAACTTCTCGGAGAGGATGCACCGAAGGTCGATACGATCCTCGCGTGCGGCGGCTCGGGACTCGGTGCGGCACTTGCGGCGGCGATGGCGGAGCGCGGGTGAGGGCATACCGTGCGCTTTACCCGCGTGCTCCACTAGAGTTCGCTCAGCGGCAGCGCACAGCATTGCAGGGCACGCTAAAATCACTTGCCACTATTGGGTTTTCTATGCTATGATAACAAAATGTAGTTGATATTAGTGAAGGAAGGGGCTTTTTCTTGCTCACGCTTTTAATGGTACTTGATGCAATCGTTGCAATCATTCTCATTGCGTCCGTCCTCGGGCAGGAGGCGAAGTCCGCCGGCATGGGTGGTCTCGACGGCGGCGGAGATACGGTGTTCTCGGGCAAGGCGCGCGGCATGGATGCGCTGCTCGCGCGTGTGACGATCGTGTTTGCAATTCTGTTTGCCGTAATCACGATCGTGATTGCGCGGATGTCGAGCTGATTGATCGAATTAGGGAATGTCCCTGCTGCCGTTGCTGCGGTGCAGGGATTTTTTCAGATGATGTTGGAATAGGAGGAATTGTCATGCACCTTGAGGGAGCAGAGCCGTTTTTTCTGCCGGGCGGGCGGCATGGCGTGCTTCTCATTCACGGCTTTACGGGGCTGCCAGCAGAGCTGCGCCTGCTCGGTGCGTATCTGAACGAGCGCGGCTTCACCGTGCTTGCGATACGGCTTGCAGGGCACGGGACAACGGTCGAGGATCTGAGCCGCATGGAGCACGAGGACTGGATGGACTCCGTGCGCGACGGCTATGCCATCCTCAGCGGCGCGTGTGAGCGGATCTCCGTCGTCGGTCATTC
>CALJPB010000023.1 GCA_937981305.1 uncultured Selenomonas sp. | reverse complement strand
TGCGGGTGCTGCATACATGGAGAGACCCATCGCCGCGCCGAGCATTGCCGCCAACATTTTTTTCTTCATAACATTTCCTCCCATCGTAAAACAAACCGTTCTGCGGGGGATAACCCGCACTTTTGTTTATTATAGTATAATTGATTTCTATTTGCAAGAATAAAGAATTTTTATTTCATTGCGCTCTCATAAAATACTAACAATATTCTCACCCCTTTCTATCCTTTATTTGAGATATTCAATAGAAAGAGATCTTAAGGAGGGGTATTTATGCACATTGTAAAATCCTTCGTACTATCCGTACTCATGCTCGCACTCCTTGTCTGCACCGCCGGCACCGGTGCGGCAGCAGCGGCGAAGTGGGACGGCGGCAACATCCGCGCCCAAGGGCTTGGCATCGCGCCGCCGCATACGGTGAGTTATGCACAGGCACGTGCGCTTGCGCGCCGCGCGGCGATCACCGATGCCTACCGTCAGCTCGCCGAGCAGATCCAGGGCGTGAGCGTCGATGCGAACACGACGGTCGAGAACCTGATGGTAACGAACAGCACCGTCAGCACGCACGTCAGCGCACTCATCAAGGGTGCGAAGATCGTTGAGGAAAAATCGCAATCCGACGGCTCCTATACCGTGACCATCGAGATCCCCATCTACGGTGCGGACTCCCTGGCAGGGACGATCTTCACCCCGAACAAGACCCCCGAGCGTTGGACTGCGCCCGAGAGCGTCTACGTCCCCTACAAGCCCGTAGCCTACGACACGAGCGGCAGCGGCACCTATGACCGCGGCAAGACCTCAACGACCGCAGCCGCACCGGCACAGCGCACGCCCGCGGCCTCCTCTGCCGCAGCGGCCCCCAAGGGACGCGCCGTCGGCGGCTACACCGGTGTCATCATCGACTGCACGGGGCTCGGTCTGCGCCCCGTCATGAGCCCCGTCATCAAGACGGACAGCGGCCGCCCCATCTACGGCTACAAGAACCTCGACAGTGACAAGGTCGTCGCAAACGGCATGGCATCCTACGCACGCAGCGATGCGGATGCGACGCGTGCGGGCACGAACCCGCTACGGCTGCGTGCCGTCGCCGTGGACAGCGGAGCGAACCCCGTGCTCTCGGCGGACGATGCGAACCGCCTGCTCCTCGAAAACGGCGCGAGCGGCTTCCTCGACGCGACCAACGTGGTATTCCTGCGCTGAGAACAGACTTTTGAAAACCCTGCGAATTTTGTGACATTTATCACGAATTTTTCAGGGTTTTTGTGTTATACTATACAAGATACTACAAAACAAGGGAGGGAAACATATGAAACTCAGTGCACGCAATCAGCTCAAGGGCAAGGTTGTCTCCATCGAGAAGGGTGCTGTCAACGGCATCGTCGGCATCGAGCTGAAGGGCGGCGACGTCATCACCTCGACCATCAGCCTGAACTCCATCAACGAGCTCGGACTTGAGGTCGGCAAGGAGGCGTATGCCGTCATCAAGGCAACGTCCGTCATGGTCGGTGTCGATCACTAAGACTGCTTTGCTTCACACACGAAATCCCCGCACATCGGATATTTCCGGCGTGCGGGGATTTTTGTATGTCATTCTTCGGCCTGCGGCGATGCATCACGATGCCGCTTCGGCGGGCGCGGATGATAGAGACTCCAGTTCCAGTGAATCGCCGCAAAACGGATCACAAGGACAAGCACGAACGCGAGCCACGAGTCCGCCTCCACCCCGAGCGTAAAGCGCAGCGCACAGAATACAAACGCCCCCACGAGCGATGCCGCCGCATAGACCTCGGCATAGAGCACAACGGGCATCCGCTGTGCGAGTACATCGCGGATCATGCCGCCGCCGACCGCCGTCGTCGTCGCGAGCAGGATCGGCAGCACATAGCTGTCGTCACCGCCCACGCGTACCCCCGT
>CALJPB010000022.1 GCA_937981305.1 uncultured Selenomonas sp. | reverse complement strand
TCCAGACGAGATTCGAGGACTTCACGGGTGCACCGATGCCGACGATGCCGATGTCAAGCTTCTCCCAGAACTGCATGATCTGCTCGAAGTTCACATCCTGACGAATCGCCGCCGCAATCTCCGCCGTGCGTGCAATCGCAGGTGCGTAGATGTAGTGACTGCGCCCGCCGAAGGCGTTTGCAAGCTCGTAGCAGAGCGTATTCACATGGAGTTCGCTGTCAACGCTCTCAGGGCCGCCGTCGAGCGGAACAAAGTCCGCGTCGACCGGGTGCAGCCGCTCCGCCGCCGCATAGCGCGTCAGCTCGCGGATGCTCGTCCCCCATGCAAGACCGATGGTCTGCCCGTCGGTCACAATGCGCCGCAGGAGACTCAGCCCCGCCTGTGCCATACGCCGCTTGACCTGCTCAAGGTCGATGCTGTGCGCGACAACATATGCCTCACGGAGACCGAAACGACGCTCGAGTGCGCTTTCCAGTTCCTCGTTGCTGTCCGTCTCAACCGTGATGCGGACAATGCCCGCTGCAAGTGCCCGCTTGAGATACTTGCTCACCGTCGTGCGATCAACGCCGAGTCGTGCGGCGATTTCCCCCTGCTTCAAACCATCCGTATAATAGAGGTTTGCCGCCTTGATAAGGATTCGTTTATCCACGGCCTGCATATTGTTTTCCTCCTCGGAGAATACATCTTCACATTTGTGAAGGTTTCGCGCGTTTGTCATCCTGACATCTTGAATATAACGTGAAGGGCAAAAAATGACAAGAAAAAACGCCGTGAAAACCTCGTTTCACGGCGTTTTTTCGCCATTTTCAATTTTTATTGTCACGTTTGTGAAATGTATGTCTCATATGTGACGTTCTTCGTGTTAGAGGGTCTTTCTTCTTTGTGCCCCTTATCAATTTTCACACTTACTTCAGAGCATAGCCGTTGTTATACATCTTGTCCTGCTCTTTGCGCACCTGATAGAGCTGCGTCGTGGTGTCGAGATCGACCATGTCGAGGGTGAGGAGTGTCCCCTTCTTGACATCGCACTTCATGCGTGCGTTCTTATTGACGAGGGGATAGACGACGTAGCTGTTTCGATACGTCTCCTCTGCCGTTGCAATCGAGGCGTAGGTGGTGTAGCCGCCGATGCCGTCGAGGCTCTCGCCCGCCCTGAGGTCGCGCTTGGCGACGGTGATGCACTCACTCACAGGACCGTCCAGCGGGATGATGGTCGGCTCGCCGTCGATGACGATCTTCGCCACGCTGAGCGGTGTCTCAAGGTTGCAGAGGTGATAGGGGCGGTAGAGCGTCCAGAGGGGGCCGTGCCCCATCTGGAGATAGTCCATCACATATGCGGCATCCTCATTCGGACTTGCGACGGTGATAAAGACCCCGGGCGCGATGCCGTTGACATACTCGACAACGCCGTGGCGGTTCAGAATACCGCCATCCTCCTTGAGACGAAATGCTGCGTTGAGGTCGGCACAGCTATTCGCCGACGATCCGCTGATACCATGCCCGCCGATCACGTCGGGGACAAAGCCCGTGGCGTTCGACATCGCCGTCATCTCGACCATGGTCTTTGTGCCGTCCTTGAAGGAGGTGAGCATACGCGGGTTCATCTTGCGGCGCGTCGCCTCCTCGTACACAGTGTCCGGGTTGCAGTCATAGTCGATCTTGTTGTTCTTGCCCTTGCCGATGACCCTGACATCGAGCCCAATGGCGCGTGCGAAGGAGTAGAGCTCCATGACTGCGCCCGGCTCATCCCCCGCAGAGCCCGTGTAGATCACGCCGTTCTTGTCGCCGAGCTTCTTGAGGTAGCTGCCGATGACCACATCCGTCTCGACATCCATCATGACGACGTGCTTCTTGTTGTTCATCGCGTCGATTGCGATCTTCACGCCGACTTCGGGCACGCCCGTCACGTCAATGGCGACCTCGACGAGATTCGCGTGCGAGATGAACGCGTCGTTCTCCGTCGCGACGTATTTGCCCTGCTCCATGAAACGGTTTGCCTCTTCGAGCGTCTTTGCGACGGCGATATCCTCGTCGCTGATGCCCGCATTATGGAACGCTTTTATCACCTTTTCAAGGGTATGATCTGCAACAATGGCAGGCATGATGCCCTTCATGAGTGCCATCTGCGCAACCAGACCGCGCCCCATCTGCCCCACGCCCACAATGCCTGTGCGGATGATCTTGCCCTCTTCCTCACGCTTTGCAAGCTTTTTGTGCATATTCAGCATACGAAACTCCTTCCGCCGCCCTTTGGCGAAACATCGACTTCATCTTTTCCAAAACTAGTATAACACCGCATTTCCATTCGTACAATATCGCTTTGCGTGAATGTCATAACAAAAAGAGGTATGTTTCCATTTGTAAAGAAACATACCTCTTTGCAATTACATTTTACTCGACACGAATGGGCTTACATCATGCCGCCCATACCGCCCATGCCAGGCGCACCTGCCGGCATCGGAGCCTCCGGCTCCGGCTTGTCGGTGACAAGCGTCTCGGTGGTGAGCACCATCGCTGCAATCGATGCCGCATTCTGCAGAGCGGAACGCGTGACCTTCGCAGGATCCACGATGCCCGCGCCGATCATGTCGACATAGGTATTCTCAAGTGCATTGAAGCCGATGCCGTCGCCCGCCTTCTTGACGCTGTCGACCACGACAGAGCCCTCAAGGCCCGCATTCTCCGCGATCTGACGCACAGGAGCCTCGATCGCACGCTTGACGATCTCAACGCCGACCTTCACATCGCCCTCCGCCTGGATCTTGTCCAGAGCCGGGAGGATGTCGATGAACGTCGTGCCGCCGCCGGCGACAATGCCTTCTTCGACCGCTGCACGCGTTGCGTTGAGCGCATCCTCGACGCGGTACTTCTTGTCCTTCATCTCGACTTCCGTCGCCGCGCCGATCTCGACAACCGCCACACCGCCGGAGAGCTTTGCAAGACGCTCCTGCAGCTTCTCACGGTCGAAGTCGGACGTGGTGTCTGCGATCTGCTTCTTGAGCTGGTCGACACGCGCCGCAATCTGCGCCTTGTCGCCCGCACCGTCCACGATCGTCGTCTCCTCCTTCGTGGAACGCACCTGACGTGCACGGCCGAGATCCTCGAGCGTCACGCTGTCGAGCTTGCGGCCGATCTCCTCGCTGATGACCGTGCCGCCCGTGAGGATTGCGATGTCCTCGAGCATTGCCTTGCGGCGGTCGCCGAAGCCCGGAGCCTTGACAGCAAGCGCCTTGAACGTGCCGCGCAGCTTGTTGACCACGATGGTCGCAAGTGCCTCACCGTCGAGATCCTCGGCGATGATGACGATCTGCTTGCCCTGCTTGACAACCTGCTCAAGAACGGGCAGGATGTCCGCAACGGACGAGATCTTGCGATCCGTGATGAGCACATACGGATCGTCCATGACGGCTTCCATCTTCTCCGTGTCCGTCACCATGTACGGGGAGATGTAGCCGCGGTCGAACTGCATACCCTCGACGACCGAGAGGTTCGTGTCCATGGACTTGGACTCCTCGACCGTGATGACGCCGTCCTTGCCGACCTTCTCCATCGCCTCTGCGATGAGATCGCCGACCTCGGCATCGCCGGAAGAGATTGCCGCAACCTGTGCGATCTTCGCCTTCGTCTCGACCTTCTGCGCCTTGCTCTTGATCTCCTCGACGAGCGTCTTGACAGCCGTCTCGATGCCCTTCTTGACGATCATCGGGTTTGCGCCCGCAACGACGTTGCGCATCCCTTCCTGGATCATCGCCTGTGCGAGAAGCGTTGCCGTCGTCGTGCCGTCGCCCGCGATGTCGTTCGTCTTCGTCGCAACTTCCTTCACGAGCTGTGCGCCCATGTTCTCGAACGGATCCTCAAGTTCGATGTCGCGTGCAATCGTCACACCGTCATTCGTGATCGTCGGTGCGCCGTACTTCTTGTCGAGGACGACGTTGCGTCCCTTGGGGCCGAGCGTGACCTTGACCGCGTTTGCAAGTGCATCGACACCGCGACCAAGTGCGCGGCGTGCCTCTTCGTCAAACAGAATCTGCTTTGCCATTTATATTGCCTCCACGTTATCTATTACAGGATTGCCAGAATATCGCTCTCACGAACGATGAGGTAGTCCTTGTCATCGACCTTGATCTCAGAGCCCGAGTACTTCGAGAAGACAACGCCGTCGCCGACCTTGACCTCCATCGCAGCGCGCTCGCCGTTATCGAGCAGCTTTCCTGTGCCAACGGCAACGACCTTGCCCTTCTGCGGCTTTTCCTTCGCCGTGTCGGGGAGCACAATGCCGCTCGCCGTCGTGACATCGCTCTCCGCGACTTCAATGACAACACGTTCGCCCAGTGGCTTAATCATGGTATCTGCCTCCTAGTTTCATACAAATCATTTTATGGTGTTAGCACTCTCATTTACTGAGTGCTAACTTACGATGTCTATACTAATCGTTTTTAGTCAAAAAGTCAATAGGAATTTTGTAAAAAAGTCAAAAAAACAACAAAGAGCCATAAAAGGCTCTTTGTTGAACGCTGCAGAATATATTATTCTTTGAACGCCGCCACGAGGTTTTTGAGTCGTGCCGTACCTTCCTTGAAGGTCTGGATCTTCGCGAGGATGTTCTCGTACTCTGCCGCCATGGAGACGACCTTCTCCGCGATACGCGTGTTGCCCTCCGCGCCCTCGTGGGTCGCGTTGCGGATGCCCTCCATCGCCGCATTCATTTCACTGACAGAACCCAGCAGTTTCTGTGACCGCGTCGTTGTCACCTCTGCGGTTTTGCGGAAGAACTCCGCATCCGCCTTGTACTGCACTGCTGTTTTGTCCATCAGGTCATAGTCGCCGCGGATGTTTTCATCAATGAAGGTGAGCAGCCTGTGCGTTCCGTCGGAGAGTGCCTGCACCGAGCCCGTAACCTGCCCTGTGAGCCCCTTGATCTTCTCCGCCGTTCCGCGCGACTGTTCGGCAAGCTTTCCGACCTCGCCCGCAACCACGGCAAAGCCGCGTCCCTGCTCACCTGCACGCGCCGCCTCGATGCTTGCGTTCAGAGCGAGGAGGTTCGTCTGCTCGGCAATCTCCGAGATCTCGACCGTGAGCTGTCCGATCTGGTCGACAACCTTCGCAGACTCGATCGCCTCTGCCACGGATTCCTTCGTCGAGCCGTAGATCTGCCGCGTATTGAGACGTGACTGCTCCATCGTCGTCTGGAGATCGGCAGCACGCCGGGCAACCTCACGCGTATATGTCTCGCTGTCCGATGCAGCGGTCGCCGCGCCTTGGATGCCCTCGCTCAGCCCCTCGCTGAGATGCTGCACACTCGATGTGGATGCCGCCGTCTCCTCCATGCCCGCTGACATTTCCTCGGTCACGGCAGACATATCCTGCGTATCGTTATTCAGACCGTTCAGCAGCTGTTCGAGTTCCGCAACCATTGCATCGGTCTGCTCCGCCTCCTCGTGCACCTGCTTCATAAAGCCCTGCATCTTGCCGAGTGCCTTGACGACCGTACCGATCTCATCCGCACGGTCAGAGAGTTCGCGCGGAATCTCACGCGAGAGGTCTCCGGACGCAACGGCGCTCAGATGTCCGATGGAGGCGGCGAGCGGATCGGAGATGTTATCTGCAATACGGCGCGATACGAGCATACCAAAGCCCACTGCAATGACGATGATGATGGCAAAGCTGTAGACCGTACGCTCATAGCGTACGTTGTTCGCCTCAAAGAGCTGCTTCCCCTGGAACACGTTGTCGGGCGTGAGCACCGCCATATTGCTTGAGATGACGGTGAGCGAGGCGAGGTTGTCAAAGATCGCGACGCGATCCTCGGGGGTCGTCCCCATATTGTTGACCGCGCCGACCTTGTCCGCCGCGACGCTCAGATTCTTTTCCAGTTCGGCGATCGTCGCCTGTGCCCGCTCGCTCGTGTCGATCTTCTTCAGCTCTTCCATATCGTGATGGAGCGCGTTCAGATTGCCGAGCACATCGTCCACGAGGATCTTGCGGTTGTCCGCAGTGATGCCCTCCTGTAGGATGTACGGCACGTTGACGCTGATTTTCCGCAGACGCGTATTGGCATCGTTCAGATACTGCGTCGACATGAGATTATGGTGATACATCTCGTCAAGCGACTGCTTTGCCTGATAGTTCGAGTAGATACCGACGACGGCGACAACGAGGATGGCTCCCAAGAGGAATACGGACAGGATGAACACCTTTGTCCGCACAGCATAGTCCTTCATTGCCTCCGCAGAGATGAACGGCAGATTCATGGCACTCCCCTCCTCACTTCGCCTGCGCGAGATTGTCCGCTGTTATGGATGTAAACGGAATCGCCAGATCCCCACTCGGCGGATTCCCCTTGATAAAGCCCTCTGCGAGTGTGAGAGCCCCCTCCCCCTGCGCCTTTGCATCCTGCTTGATGGTCTGCGCCATCTCGCCCGCTTCGACCGCTGCGAGCCCCGCAGGGGTGGCATCGACCGCAGAGACAAGGCATCCATTGAGGCGGTTTGCCCCCTTGAGCGCGGCAATCGCGCCGAGTGCCATCTCATCGTTTCCTGCAACGACACCGTTGATCTCAGGGAACATATTCATCCAGAGCATCATGGTCTTCAGGGCCTCGGCCTTGCTCCACCCTGCATCCACGAACGAGAGCAGCCGGATGTCAGGGCGCTTGTCCAGGCACGCTGCCTTGAACCCCTCCCAACGGCCGACGGCACTGCTCTGCGTCCCATCCCCCTGCAAATATACGATCTTCGCGTTCGGCGGCAGATGCGATGCCATGTATTCGCCCTGCATACGCCCCGCCTCCACGTCGTCGGAATAGGCACGCAGCACCTTGCCGCCCGCGACGCTGCGGTTGACCGTAATGATCGGAATGCCCGCATCGTTCGCCCGTTCAATGGTCTTGACGATGCTGGATCCGTCCGCCGCAAGCAGGACAATCGCGCCCGCACCGCTGCCGATCGCCTCATTCAGCTGGTCGATCTGCATATTTCCGTCGTTCTTCGCGTCGAGGAATTCGACCTCGATGCCGTCCGCCTTTGCCTTTGCGGCAAACGCATCCTTGATCTGCGCGCAGAAGCCGTCACTGTCATCGTAGTTCGCGTAGATGACGCGATCCGAACTCACCCCCGGCAGCCCACAGCCCGCCAGCGAAAGGCATGCGGCAGGCAGGAGCAGAAGCCCCCATTTCCTGAGATTCATGTCAAAACGCTCCTTCTCTACCGAAGAAATTACATCTGCTTGACAGGCACAGGGCCGCGCGAGAGCGCAATCGCCCCTGTCCGTGCGATCTCGATGATGCCGTAGTCGGACAGCAGTTCCGAGAGGGCATCAATCTTCTTCGCGTCGCCCGTCAGCTCGATGACGACATTCTCCTTGCTCACATCGACGATACGATTGGGAGAGAAGGGACCGCGGTCATTGACCCT
>CALJPB010000021.1 GCA_937981305.1 uncultured Selenomonas sp. | reverse complement strand
CTCGTGCTATCTGCTTCACGTGGGCGACCACAGGTATCTCGTGGACTGCGGCATGTATCAGGGAACCCGCCGCCTGCGTGAGATGAACTATGAGGATTTTCCGTTCAATCCCGCCGAGATCGAGGCAGTCTTTCTGACGCACGCGCACATCGACCACTGCGGGCGCATTCCGCGTCTTGTGCGCGAGGGGTTTCGCGGTAAGGTGTATGCGACACGCTCCACCTGCGATCTCGTCCGCATCATGCTGCCGGACTCGGCGCACATACAGGAGAGCGATGCAGAGCTCTTCAACCGTAAGAATGCGCGTCGCAGCGAGGCGCCCATCACGCCGCTCTATACACAGGCAGATGCGTTTGCTGCACTCGAACTGTTCGAGCCTATCGCTTATCAGAGCACTTTGCAGGTGGATGATCTGCGGCTGACCTTCCGCGATGCAGGGCATATTCTCGGCTCGGCGATCCTTGAGATTGTCGTTGAGGAGAGCGGTCAGGAGACAAAGCTCGTCTTTTCGGGTGATCTCGGTCAGCCGAACCAGCCGATTCTGCGTGATCCCGAGGCGATTGCGGGGGCGGATTTTCTGCTGGTCGAGTCCACATACGGCGACCGCATTCACCGCGACTACGACAAGGAGACGGCACTCCTCGAGGTCATCCGTGACACGATGGATCGCGGCGGAAACGTCATCATTCCTTCGTTTGCCGTCGGGCGGACGCAGACGCTCCTCTATTATTTCTACAATCTCTGGAAGGCGGGGCGGCTCGACGGGGACATCCCGATCATCATCGACAGCCCGCTTGCGATCCAGGCGACGCGCGTGTTCCTCAAGAACTATGAGGACTTCGACGAGGAGACGATTGCGTTCTTTGGTGAGCAGGGGACGATTCCCGCATTCCCACAGGTGCGTATCGCAGAGACCGCAGCGGAGTCGCGTGCGCTGAACTCTGCCGAGGGCTCGGCGATTATCCTCTCCGCCTCGGGCATGGCGGATGCGGGGCGCGTGCTGCACCACCTCAAGCACAATCTCTGGCGTCCCGAGTCCACGATTCTCTTTGTCGGCTATCAGGCGGAGGGGAGCCTTGGGCGGCGGCTCGTCGACGGGATCAAGCGCGTGCGCGTACTCGGTGAGGAGATCGCGGTCAAGGCACAGATCCAAGTGCTCGAAGGATTCTCGGCACACGCAGACGCGGAGCAAATTGTCGACTGGATGCGGTCGATCAAAGATCCCCGTCCTGCGAAGGTGTTCCTCGTCCACGGTGAGGGGCAGGCGCAGGAGGCACTTAAGGAGCGGATTCAGGAGGAGCTCGGACTTGAGGTGTATGCACCGTTCCTCGGCGACATCGTGACGATCCAGGGACGGAGCGCGAATCTCATCCACTCGAACATCCCATCCGTTTCGGTTGAGGTGGAGATGGAGGATGTCATGCGCGACTTCGATGCGGAGTACCGTCAGCTGCGCAAGGCAGTCATCCGCACGGTTGTGCGTCAGCCGAAGCTCATGGAGCCGATCATCCGCACGATGCAGAAGGCACGCAACTATTTCAAGAAACTTGCTGCGCCGTATAATATTTGATGCTCTTCCTTTTTCTAAAATGAAGAATAATTATCTGAAAATTTGATATCACGGAACTGTGTGCGATGCACTTGCATACTACTGTGAAATACGTTAAAATAGGGAAGCCTAAAATGGCTTTCCTATTTAATATGTGTCAATTGAAAAAATCTGTACGTTCTTGTATGGATTCGAATAGGTGGTGTTACTATTGGAAACCCCATTTCGTGTCGGGGTGGATGTCGGTTCGACGACGATCAAGCTGGTTGTTCTCGGTGAGGAACATGAGATTCTTTATAAGAATTATGCACGTCATTTCTCCGAGATCGGCAAGGCTTTGCAGGACAATCTCACGCAGCTGAAAGAAGTCGTGGGGGAGGCAAAATTCTCGTTTGCACTTACGGGCTCAGCGGGCATGGGCATTGCCCAGCGCATTGGCCTGCCCTTTGTGCAGGAGGTCATCGCCTGTGCCTCTGCTGTGCGCCGTCTCATACCGGAGACGACGACGGCGGTCGAGCTCGGCGGCGAGGATGCCAAGATCACGTATTTCGGCGATGCCCCCGAGCAGCGCATGAACGGTGTCTGCGCGGGCGGCACGGGCTCGTTCATCGACCACATGGCATCCCTCCTCTCAACCGATCCCATCGGCCTCAATGCGCTTGCTGAAAAGGGAAAGCGCGTTTACGCGATCGCCTCGCGCTGCGGTGTGTTTGCCAAGACGGATATCCAAGCACTCATGAACGACGGCGCGGAGAAGGCGGACATCGCGCTCTCCGTCTTTCAGGCGGTCGTCAACCAGACCATCGGCAACCTCGCACAGGGACGGCCGATTGACGGAAATGTAGCATTTCTCGGCGGCCCCCTGCACTTTCTCCCGGAACTGAAAAAACGCTTTATCGAAACACTGAAGCTCGATGCAGATCACGTCGTCGATGTGGATTATGGCAATTATTTTGTCGCGGTCGGCGCGGCACTCTCGGATGATGCCAAGGCAACCGATATGCGGGAGATGGAGGCGTGCATTGCGCGCGCGGAGCAGGCTGCTGCAGCGGAGACGCGCACGTCGGATATTACGCTGTTTAAGGGCGCGGAGGACTACGCCGCCTTCCGTGCACGGCATGACCGCGACCGTGTGAAGCGCGGCACGCTCGCGGACTATCACGATGCAATCTACATCGGCATTGACGCAGGATCGACGACGACGAAGCTCGTCGCCATCGGCAGGGACAAGGAGCTGCTCCATACCTCCTACGGCAGCAATCACGGCTCGCCGCTTCAGTCGGTCGTCCACGCGCTGCGGGATTTCTACGCCGTCATGCCCGAGGGCGCACACATTGCGGGCGCGATGACGACGGGCTACGGCGAGGCGATTGTCAAGGCGGCACTCCATGCGGACGGTGGCGAGGTGGAGACCTTTGCCCATCTGCGTGCGGCGCAGGAGTTCTGCCCCGAGGTCACCTTTGTCCTTGACATTGGCGGACAGGATATGAAGTGCTTCTTTGTGCAGGATGGCAGCGTCGGCAACATCACGCTCAACGAGGCGTGCTCGGCGGGCTGCGGCTCGTTCATCCAGAACTTTGCCGAGGGTCTGCACATGACCGCTGCGGAGTTTGCAGGAAAAGCGGTGGATGCAAAGGCTCCCGTCGACCTCGGCACGCGCTGCACGGTCTTTATGAACTCGAAGGTCAAGCAGGCGCAGAAGGAGGGGGCGGAGGTCGCCGACATCTCGGCGGGCATTGCACTTTCGGTCGTCAAGAACGCCCTGTTCAAGGTCATGCAGATCAAGGATATCGCGACGCTCGGCGATCACATCGTCGTGCAGGGCGGGACGTTCTACAACGATGCTGTTCTGCGTGCCCTTGAGAACATCCTCGGAAAGGATGTCATTCGTCCCGATATCGCGGGGCTTATGGGCGCGTACGGCGCGGCAATCCTCGCCCTTGAGACGGGCACGGAGCGCTCGACGCTGCTCAGCGCGGATGAACTCGGCACATTTGAGACGAAGACGAGCTCCTATCGCTGCGGCAAATGCGGGAATAAATGCCTCATCACGATGCAGCAGTTCCCGAACGGCGAGCGCTATTTCACGGGCAACCGCTGCGAGCGCGGCATCGGCAAGGCGAAGCGCGAGGGGCGGGAGACGGCGAACATCTACGATTACAAGTACAAGCGCCTCTTCGCCTACTACAAGCCGCTGACGGACGCCGCCGCACCGCGCGGTGCAATCGGATTGCCGCGCGGACTCAACATGTACGAGGACTATCCTTTCTGGTTCACCTTCTTCACGCAGCTTGGCTACGAGGTCGTGCTGTCGGACAAGTCGTCGGCGGCGCTCTACTACAAGGGCATGGCGACGGTGCCGTCGGACTCCCTTTGCTATCCGGCGAAGCTCGTGCACGGGCATATCCGCGATCTTGAACGCCAGGGCGTCGATCGCATCTTCTTCCCGATCGTGACCACGGTTCCGACGGAGAACACCGAGAA
>CALJPB010000020.1 GCA_937981305.1 uncultured Selenomonas sp. | reverse complement strand
GAGATCGTTGAGGTCGGAGGTCGCAAAGCGTCCGCCGTCGAGCTGCACCATCGGGCGCAGATCGGGCGGGATGACCGGCACGACATCCATAATCATCCACGAGGGCTTGTTGCCGGACTTGCGGAATGCCTCCACCACCTCGAGACGGCGGATCGCACGCACCTTCTTCTGTCCGGAGGTCGTACGCACATCGTTTCTGAGCTGCTCGCTCATCTTTTCGAGATCGAGCTCTTCGAGCAGTTCCTTGATCGCCTCCGCGCCCATGCCGACGCGGAACGTATTGCCATACTTCTCCAGCGCATCGTGATACTCGCGCTCAGAGAGCAGTTCCTTCTTCTTGAGATCCGTCTCGCCCGCATCAATGACGATGTAATAGGCGAAATAGAGAACCTTCTCGAGCGAACGCGGGGACACGTCGAGGATCAGCCCCATGCGGCTCGGGATGCCCTTGAAATACCAGATATGCGACACGGGCGCGGCGAGCTCGATGTGTCCCATGCGCTCGCGCCGCACCTTCGCACGCGTCACCTCGACGCCGCAGCGGTCGCATACGACCCCCTTGTAACGGATGCGTTTGTACTTGCCGCAGTGGCACTCCCAGTCGCGTGTCGGACCGAAGATCCGCTCGCAGAACAGACCGTCGCGCTCGGGCTTGAGCGTGCGGTAGTTGATGGTCTCCGGCTTCTTTACCTCGCCGTATGACCACGCACGAATTTTATCGGGGGAAGCGAGTCCGATCCGCATTGAGTCAAAATTGTTTACATCCAGCAACAGATGCCACTCCCTTCCTTATAGATCGTCCTCATTCGGCGCATCGATGTCGTCGAGCCCGCCGCGCATGAGCGACTCCATATCGTCAACAGGATCATCCGCACCGTCGATGTGGGCAATGAGATCCGCCTCATCGGGGGGCTCCTCCTCCTCGACGGTGTCCTCCTCATCGTAGGAATCGACAGACGGCGGCGTACTGCCGCTCTCGTCCACGCCCTCCACGTCAAGATCGAGCGAGCGGGCTTTTTCCCCGATGTCCTCGTCCTCCTCGTCGCGGATCGCGATTTCCTTCGCGTCCTCGTTGAGCACCTTGATGTCGAGACCGATTGCCTGCAGCTCCTTGATGAGCACCTTGAACGACTCGGGAACACCGGGTTCCGGGATGTTGTCGCCCTTGACGATGGACTCGTACGCCTTGACACGACCCACGACATCGTCGGACTTCACCGTCAGGATCTCCTGCAACGTGTATGCCGCGCCGTACGCCTCAAGCGCCCAGACCTCCATCTCGCCGAAGCGCTGGCCGCCGAACTGCGCCTTGCCGCCCAGAGGCTGCTGCGTGACGAGCGAGTACGGTCCCGTGGAGCGTGCGTGAATCTTATCATCAACCAGGTGATGCAGCTTCAGCATATAGACGCAGCCGACCGTGACGCGGTTCTCGAACGGCTCACCCGTGCGGCCGTCGTAGAGCACCGTCTTGCCGTCGTCGGGCAGCCCCGCCGCACGGATCGTGCCGAACACATCGTCGTCGCTTGCGCCGTCAAAGACCGGCGTTGCGATGTGGATGCCCGCCACATCGGGCACAGGCATCCCGTTTTTATCAAAATCATAGCCCGCTGCGCGGAGATCGCCCTCCACCTGCGGATCGCCCGCCTTGATGCGCTGCCCGAGGACGCGGCACGCCATGCCGAGATGCGTCTCGAGCACCTGCCCGATGTTCATACGCGACGGAACGCCGAGCGGGTTCAGCACAATGTCCACAGGCGTACCGTCGGGCAGGAAGGGCATATCCTCCTGACGCATGATGCGTGAGACGACACCCTTGTTGCCGTGGCGGCCGGACATCTTGTCGCCGACCGAGATCTTGCGCTTCTGCGCGATGTAGACGC
>CALJPB010000019.1 GCA_937981305.1 uncultured Selenomonas sp. | reverse complement strand
CCCTGTGCGAAACGTCGCCGCACACCCCACCGAATGTTGTCGCCGATGCTTCTGCTCTCTTCCTGGGCAAAGGATGCGAGCAGCGTCAAGAGGAGTTCTCCGTCCTCCGACGTAGAATAAATGTTCTCACGCTCGAAGCGGATGGAAATCTCCTTCTCTTTCAACTGTCGGACGGTATGAAGGCAATCCACGGTGTCACGGGCAAAACGGCTGATGCTTTTAACGAGCACCAAATCAATCTTCCCGGCGTTGCAGTCCGCGATCAGCCGCTTGAACTCCGTCCGATGCGCGGTACTCGTCCCCGTAATCCCCTCATCCGCATAGACACCGGCGTATTCCCATGCGGGGTTCTTTTGGATGAGTGTACTGTAGTAACTGACCTGCGCCGCAAGGGAGTGGTGAAGCGTGTCCACAGAGACGCGGGCATACGCAGCCACACGCAGCTTTTTCTGCAATATAGGGCTTGGTTGGACTCTTCGTATCTTCATGGTGCTCCCTCCTTTCCACTCCCATGTTCCCGTACTATCCGCATGATAGCAAGTCAATATCTGAAAATAGTACGCCTATGACGGGACGATATTTCTCGCGCATTTTCGCTTCAAACGCAAGATACTCGTCCTCTGACAAAAGTCCGCTCTGCAGCATTTTCCATGAAGCACGCATCACCATCTGATACGTCATTTCCCGAAGTCCTTCTTCCTTGCTCATTTCAACATCTCCCTTCATGGAACAGCAGACAAAAACGGCTCTTTTGGTCACCCTTACAGGCATAAAAATAACCCGACGGTAAGCCGCCGGGCATTGAGGTTAAAGCAGTTATTTATCTTTGAGGCTGTGCATCATGTCCTGCAATTTCTGCGGAACGGGAAGCCCCATCCGTGCTGCGTTCTCGATGATCGAGATTCCCTCATTCGAGATGTAGAAGAAGATCACGGCAGAGCGCAGGACGCAGCCGCTTCCGATGATGTGAACATCTAACACATTCGCCACGCCGACAAGGGTGAAGATGCAGACTTTCTTGCAGATGCCCTTGA
>CALJPB010000018.1 GCA_937981305.1 uncultured Selenomonas sp. | reverse complement strand
ACGCTTCACGAGCCGCAAGACACTCCGCAAGGTTGCCCGCCTCGGGGATGCCGCCTTTACGCAGTGCGCGGGCTTCCTGCGCATCCACGAGGGCGAAACGCCGCTGGATGCCACAGCCATTCATCCCGAGTCCTACGAACTCGCACGCTCCATCCTTGCGGAGCTCGGTGTCAGCGAGGATGATCTGCGTGACCGTGCAAACCTCCCCGCGCTTGCACTCAAAACAGCACAGACACAGCCGTCATCGCTCGCAAAGAAGCTCGGAGCCGGTATTCCGACCGTCACTGATATCCTAAAGGCAATTGCACGCCCCGGGCGCGACCCGCGCGAGGATCTGCCTGCACCGCTCACACGGCAGAACATCGTAAAGCTCTCCGACCTTGCCGTTGGCACAATCCTCAAAGGAACGGTACGCAATATCACGGACTTCGGCGCATTCATCGACATCGGTCTGAAACAGGCGGGGCTGCTCCACATCTCTGAGATGAGTCATCGCCGCGTACGCCATCCGCTCGACATACTCTCCGTCGGCGACTCCCTCGACGTTATGATTATCAGCATCGACGAGGCACGCGGCCGCATTGGGCTCTCCCTGAAACGCATCGAAAAGGAAAAGGCACGCGCATGAATCTTCTCGAACGCACAATTTCTGAGATCATCCCCCCCGACACAGATCTTTCTGCCGAAATCAACAGATCAATGACATCGCAGAGCAACATGGACTTTGGGCGGCTGAACGATGTGCTTCTCCGCTATATCAACATCACGGGCGAGCGACATCCCGCACCGCCGCAGACGAGCGTCGTCATCTCCTGCGCCGACCACGGTGTCGCCGCCGAAAGCGTCAGTGCCTATCCACCCGAGACCACGCTGAACATGATGTGCAACTATCTCATTGCACGCGGCGGTGCGGCAAACGCCGCCGCCAACTATGCAGGGGCAAATCTTACCGTTGCCGATCTTGGCGTGAATACGGAGCACACAGACATACCGGGACTGCTCCATCACAGCATTGCACGCGGCACAGCAAACATGACCAAAGGACCTGCCATGACACGCGCACAGGCAATCCAGTCCATTGAAACAGGCATTGCAATCGCAAATGACTGTGCCAAGCGTGGCGACCGCTGCATCCTGCCCGGTGAGATGGGCATTTCCAACACAACATCGAGTGCGGCGATGGTCGCGGCATTCCTTGGCCTCTCCCCCGAGGAGGTCACGGGACGCGGTGCAAACATCTCCGACGCACGTCTCGCGCATAAGGTCGAAATCGTCCGTCGCGCCCTCGATGTCAACCGCCCCGATCCGCACGACGGTCTGGATGTGCTTGCAAAGGTCGGCGGTTTTGAGCTCGGCTGCATTGCAGGGCTCATTCTCGGCGCAGCCGCACGGCGGATGCTCGTCATCCTTGATGGGGCAAATACGACCTCTGCGGCACTCGTTGCACACGCTCTTGCGCCGAACTGCATACATTACCTCCTCGCCTCGCACGCCTCGCTGACGGAGCACTCCCACCCGCACGCGCTGCGCCGCCTGGGGCTCACCCCCATGCTGCGCCTCGACATTCGTCTGAGTGAGGCGGCGGGCTCATCGATCGGGCTTCAGCTGCTGGAGCAGATGCTGCGGGTATGGAAAGCGATGGATGCGTCTGACCGCTTGCCCCTTCCAAATTACAATATGGTATCTGTCCGCCCCACAAACGGGACAGAGGCTCATAACGGAATATCCGCTTCTCCATCGCGCCCAAGCCAAACTGTTATGAACGCAGCACAGTACCGCCTCGACAATCTGGCAAAGCCCATCCACAGCCTCGGCTTCCTCGAACGCATTGCCGTACAGCTTGCGGGCGTGATGCACTGCGATTGCCCCCCCATCCAGGCACAGGCGGCACTCCTCCTGATCACAGAGAAAAAAGAGCTTCCCGCCGACCTCAAGAGCATCCTCAATGCCCTGACAGATGCGCACGGCATTCCCATCTATATGCACCCCATCATTCAGTGTACCGAAAAGAACGCAGACACATACAAAGCAGCATATGACCTCGCCCACAGATATCCGCTGCTCATACTCGGAACATACGAAACAACAGAGAACTCTGCGGCACAGATTCTCGCTGACGCACTGCACGGCGCGGCAGCAGGCGGCAGCCTCATCCTCCCCGGCGATGCACGGGCGGACAACATCGCACACAAGACAGAAGAAAACGCCCCCACCCTCGCCCCCTACATCCTCCATGTTCTCCCCGATATGCTCACGCTCGACGCACACTTGACCGCAGGTATCGCGGGAATCCTCGGCATCGAGATCGTACGCGCCGCTCTCCACATCATAAACGATATGAAAACCTTCACCGAAACCGGTGTCGCCGTCGCC
>CALJPB010000017.1 GCA_937981305.1 uncultured Selenomonas sp. | reverse complement strand
GCTATATCTCAGGGGAGAAGATGGCGGAGCGGCTCGGTGTGACGCGTGCGGCGGTGTGGAAGAAGATCGCGGCACTGCGCGACGCGGGCTATGATATTTCGAGTGCGCCGCGCAGCGGATATGTGCTGCGTTCGTCTCCCGACCGTCTGATCGAGACGGAAATCACACGAGGGCTCGCGACACGGCTCATCGGGCGAAAGGTGATCTGCTATGATGCTGTGAACTCGACGAATCTTGTGCTCAAGGATCTCGCGCGTGCGGGAGCGGAGGACGGGACGGTGGTGGTCGCCGACAGTCAGGGGACGGGGCGCGGGCGCATGGAGCGTGCGTTTTTCTCGCCGCCCGGCAAGGGGATCTGGGTGAGCATCCTCCTGCGTCCGACGTTCCTGCCGCAGGATGCGCCGAAGTGTACGCTGATGGCGGCGGTCGCGGTGGCGCGTGCGATGGAGCATTTCGGACTGCGTGGGGCGATCAAGTGGCCGAACGACATCATGTACGATGGCCGTAAGCTGGTCGGCATCCTCACGGAGATGAGCGCGGAGATGGATCGCGTGAACTACGTTGTGATTGGTATCGGTATTAACGTGAACATTGCACCCGAGGATTTCCCGAAGGAGCTGCGTTCGGTTGCGACTTCGCTGATGCAGATGAAGGGAGAGCCGCTTCCGCGTGTGGCATTTTTGCAGGAACTTTTGCGTGCGCTGGATGCACTTTATGCAGACGTGCAGCGTGATGGCTTTGCACCTGTGCTTGCAGCGTGGCGGGAATACGCTGTGACACTCGGTCAGACCGTCCGCGTGATTGCACCTGCGGGCGAGGAGTTCGAGGGAGTTGCGGCAGATATCGATGCGGAGGGCGCACTTCTGATCGAAACAGAAGCGGGGCAAAGGCGTGTGTTGGCGGGGGATGTGTCCATCCGCCCGAAGAAATAGTACGGAGGAAAGAACGTGCTGCTAGTACTTGACATTGGCAACAGCAACATCGTTATGGGCGCATACGAGGGGAAAAAACTCCTGCGGCATTGGCGCATCTCGACGGATCGGCAGAAGACGGGCGATGAATACGGCATTCTGTTCAACGAGCTGTTTCGTTATCAGGGCATTGAGATGTCCGATATCAAGGCGATCATTATCTCGTCGGTTGTGCCGCCGCTCGTCGTACCCCTGCGCAAGATGTGCGAACGGTATTTCCGCATCCGCCCGTTGATCGTAGGCCCCGGCATACGTACCGGAATACGCTTGAACTATGAAAATCCGCGTGCGATTGGTGCGGACCGCATTGTGAACGTCATCGGCGCGCATGAGCAGTACGGCGGGCCACTTATCGTCATCGACATCGGGACGGCGACGACGTTCGACATCGTGGCGGAGAACGGGGACTTCCTCGGCGGCGTGATTGCACCCGGGTTGGGATCGAGCGCAGAGGCACTCTTTCAGCGTGCGGCGCAGCTGCCGCGCATTGAGCTCGTACCACCGAAGACGGTCGTTTGCCGCAGCACGATCCAGGGGATGCAGGCGGGCATCATCTACGGCTACGTCGGACAGATCGACGAGATCGTCCGACGTATCAAGGCGGAGCTGGCGATGGAGATGAAGGTGGTCGCGACGGGCGGCTTTGCACGCATGGTGGCAAAGGAATCGCAGACGATTGACAAGGTCGATCACTTCCTGACGCTGACGGGGCTGCGCGTTCTCTACGAGCGGAATCAAGCGTGAGTAATGTGATGCGACCCATGAAAATAGGCGCGTTCACGTTCGATGATCCCGTCTTTCTCGCACCGATGGCGGGGGTTACGGACACGGCGTACCGCGTGATCGCGCACGATATGGGCTGCCCGCTCGCGTTTGCGGAGATGGTGAGCAGTCAGGGCATCCACTACCGCAATGAGCATACGATGAAGATGCTCCGCACGGAGGAGGGCGAACGTCCGATTGCGATGCAGATCTTTGCCAAATCTGCGTCGATGGCGGCGGAGGCTGCCGCCTACATCGAGGAGATCGGGACGGCGGACATTCTGGACTTCAACATGGGGTGTCCCGCGCCGAAGGTTGTGAAGAATGGTGAGGGCTCGGCACTGATGCGCGAGCCGAAAAAGGCGGAGGAGATACTCACAGCAGTCCGCCGCGCAACGAAGCTGCCGTTCACGGTGAAGATGCGGCTCGGCTGGGACGATGCCTCGCGCAATGCCGTGGAGATTGCGCGGATGGCGGAGGCGGTCGGTGTCGATGCCGTTGCCGTGCACGGGCGCACGCGCGAGCAGTTCTACAGCGGCAATGCGGACTATGCGGCGATTGCCGAGGTGAAGCGCGCCGTCGCGATTCCTGTGATTGTGAGCGGGGATGTGCGC
>CALJPB010000016.1 GCA_937981305.1 uncultured Selenomonas sp. | reverse complement strand
CACACGCCACCCTTATGGCGGACCGCATCCGCGCGGCACTCACGGAGAAGGGTTACCCTCTCGCCATCGACAGCCCGACGAATCAGATCTTCCTCGCGCTCGACGAGGCGCAGCTCGCCCACCTCTCGGCGCACGTTGCGATGGGCTTTTGGGAGCAGCAGGAGGACGTGACCGTCATGCGCATCGCCACGAGTTGGGCGACGCAGGACGCCGCTGTGGAGCAGCTGATCGGCGTGCTGTAGCACGGGCGGTCATCCCTGACGATGCCGCACGTATTTATGCCGCCCTGCGTTCGCGCAGGAGTGTCCGTCGGTCCAATAAATTTTATCAAAAAGCCCCAAACCGTTCGGTTTGGGGCTTTTTCCGAGCGTCTGCCTTACTCCTCGGGCAGGAGCATGGCGAGATCGGGCATGAGCTTCGTGATGTCGCGGATAAAGACGCGCAGGACGCTCACCATGACCTCGGGATCGAATGCGTCGGGATTGTGCGGGATGACGACATCGGCGAGGATCGTGGTGTCGGAGGTGAGGTAGAACTTGACGAGACGGCTGTCCTGATTCTGCCGCATGAGCCAGCCCGTGAGCAGCATCGCGTTCGTATCGTCCACAGCGTTCTGCGCGAGGCGGATGCGAATGGTCGCATAGGCGGTTGCGTCGATGATGACGACGATCGGGAGCCGCCGCCCCTCCACCTCGATCTCACTCTCGAAGATCGTTGTGCTGCGCTCGTCGCCCGCCTCACGGATCTGAAACCCCGTGATATTTTCCTTCTTAATATATTCCTCGAATGTCTTGGCCGCTTCGATCACGACCAATCACCTCCCCGCGCTTTGTGTGACATTTTTATAATAATTCATTATAGCACAGAGGAGCGAAAAGGGGAAGAAAAAAGAAAACGCCGCGTGTGCTGCGGCGTTCTCGGTGGATTCAGCTTCGTCGGAAATATGCGTTAAGGAAGCACTGATAAATTCAGCCGCGCCATCTTGACGTATCTTTTTTGCCCGCACTGTGTCGGCAAATCCTCCACATAGCCCTTGCTATGCGTCCGGTTTGCCTCCTTGTTCGGACGAAAAATCTACGCCAATCTGACGGACTTCATTTTATCAGCGATTCCTTAAAATTTATAGCTGCTCTTGAACCAGAGCGTGCGTCCCGGCTCTGTGATGTGACCGCCGGCGGAGATGCCGAGCGCGGGGATTGGCGCCTCGCTGTAGTTGACGAACTCGGCGTAGGTCTTGTTGAGGAGATTGTCCACGCCGAGGGAGAACGTCAGGTTCTCGTCGGGACGGTAGGCGAGGCTGAGCGAGAGGATGCCGAATCCGCCCGTCGGGCCGTAGTCCGTGCCCGTGACGCTGCCGTAGTCCCTGTGGTAGCGGTTCTGCTTGCTGACGAGTCGCCAGACCGCATTTGCCTCTGCCTTCTTGTGGCTGTACTTCGCCGTGAGATTCGCCTCCAGTGGGGCGATCTGCGGGAGCGGGGCATCGTTCGTGCGATCATCGCCGCGCGTATAGGCGAGCGATGCGCCGAGCGTCCAGAGCGGGGAGACCGTGCGCGTGATCTCCGCCTCGAATCCGTAGAGCCGCGCGTCTGCGTTGCCGTATCCGCCGACGGGTTTGCGCAGGATGAAATCATTGATGTTCGCATAGTAGAGGGAGAGATTTGCATTTGTCTTTTCGCCCGTGTAGACCCAGCCGAGGTCGAGCTGCGTATTCTTCTCTGTGGCGGGACGGGTTGCGGCAGGGGAGGCGGTCTGCCCGTTCACGCGGTTGCTGTGCGCCAGCCATGTGTGGTACGCCTCCCAGTAGTCGGCGGGACGCTCCGCGTGTCCGAGCCCGACGTAGAACGTCAGCGGCTGCTGCTTTGCCGTGTTTTCCCAGCGGACGAAGCCGCTCACGGCATGATCGACGGCACTGCCGGGGACGAGGTCGCGCGTGAGCATCCCCATCGGCTTTCGGAAACGGGCGTTATGATAGTCCGTCTCCATCCGATCATAGCGCAGCCCCGTGAGCAGACGGCTGCGCTCCGTGAGGTCACGGCTGTACTCAAGGAAGATGCCGAAACTGTCGATGTCCATGTCGTTGTTCGGCGTACCCTTCAGGTGTCTGTGCGCCTCCGCAAAGTAGTGCGCGTCGCGGCGGAGATCGATGCCGACGGCGGCGCTCGTCTGCGGGGAGAAGCGCAGGTCAGTGACGGCGCGGACACCGTACTGTACGCGCTTGACATCCGTGCCCATCATCCCGCCGGGACGGAAGGTATAGTTGTCCATGATGTGATCAATCGTGTTGTGGTTGAAATTCAGCGTGAGTTTCTCCACGACGGGCGAGAGATGCGCACGCTCGAACTTCACAGCGTAGCTGTCGCGGTCGAACTGACCGCCGTCCATCGTGCCGTGCGCGTATTTCGCCCAGCCGCGGCTGCGGTCGTAGGAGACCTCAAAGAGGGTGTCGGGGTCGGGCGTAAGTCCGATGATGCCCGTAAGGCTGTGGCGGCCGTAGCCCGAGTGGATGCGGTGACCGTCGCCGTCCGCATAGTCGCGCGCATAGTTGCGCGTCTGGATGATGCGTGCGTAGCCCTCTTTTCCCCCTGCCGTGACATCGGTCAGCTCGTCAAAGCGGTGGTTCGATGCGCCGAGGACGGAGACATTGCCGCGCACGCCGGGCTTTTCAAAACGCTCCGTTTCGCGCTCGAAGACGACGCTGCCCGCGACGCTCGCGCCGTAGCGGACGCTCTGCGGCCCCTTGTTCACGATGATACGGCTGAACGTCTCGGGGAAGGCGTACGTCGCCGTGGGATCCATGCGGTTCGGGCAGCCGCCCGACATCATGCCGCCGTTCATGTCCATCACCATGCGCGAGCCGCCCATACCGCGCATCATCGGATCGCCGCCGAGCCCGCCCTTGCGGACGACGGAGAAGCCGGGGATGGTCTTGAGGTAGCCTGCGCCGTCGGCGGCGGGGATGGGCTGGCGCGGACGCTGCGGGTCGGTGGAGAGGGTGAGCGGCGTTGCCGTGCGATAGCCCGTGACGATGACTTCGTCAAGGGTGAATTCGTACATCCCGTCGGCGGCGGGGGGCATCGTTTCGTGCATATCCGTCTGCACCGTCTCTGCCGCATAGGCGTGCGCACCCAAAGATGTTGTGCCGAGCGCTATGCCGAGCAGGGCAAGACGGCGGGTTGATCGGGTCATTCCGTATACCTCCTGTAAACAGAAAATGAAAACCGTTATCGAATTGATAACGGAATGATAACACAATTCTAACAGAGAAATCAAATAAAAATATTCAATTGTAGAACAGTATATGGGAATGGAATGCGAAAAAGATTCAGTACAATGAAAAAGCCTCCCCCATATTGCACGGGGGAGGCTGAGATCTGCGGATCGGATGCCGCGCTCAGTGATGGAACAGGCGGATGTGGGTCATCGCCATCGCGATGCCGTACTTGTCGCACGTCTCGATGACGTTGTCGTCGCGGATCGAGCCGCCGCTCTGCGCGATGTAGGAGACACCGCTCTGGTGGGCGCGTTCCACGTTGTCGCCGAATGGGAAGAACGCGTCCGAGCCGAGGGCGACCCCCTGGATGGTGCGGAGGAAGTCACGCTTTTCCGCACGCGTGAACGGTGCAGGTTTCTCCGTAAAGAGCCGCTGCCAGTCCGCCGCGAGGAGCGCGTAGTCGTCCTCGTCGCCCGCCACATAGACATCGATGGCGTTGTCTCGGTCGGGGCGGCGAATGTCCTCACGGAACGGGAGGGCGAGCACCTGCGGGCTCTGGCGCAGCTGCCAGATGTCCGCCTTGTTGCCCGCGAGGCGCGTGCAGTGGACGCGCGACTGCTGTCCCGCGCCGACCCCGATTGCCTGTCCGTCGACGGCGTAGCAGACGGAGTTGGACTGCGTGTATTTCAGCGTGATGAGCGCGAGCAGGAGGTCGCGGCGTGCGGCATCGGGGATGTCCTTGTTCGCTGTCGGGCGGTCGCTCAGGCACTCCTCTGTGATCGCCACTTCATTGCGCTGCTGCTCGAAGGTCACGCCGTACACATCCTTGCGCTCCAGTGCGGGCGGCGCGTAGCTCTCGTCCATCTGGAGGACGAGGTAGCTGCCCTTGCGTTTGCTCTTTAGGATTTCAAGTGCTTTCTCCGTATACCCCGGCGCGATGATGCCGTCGGACACCTCGCCGCGCAGGAACTCCGCGAGGCTCTCATCGCAGACATCGGAGACGGCGGCAAAGTCGCCGTAGGAGCTCATGCGATCTGCGCCGCGTGCACGCACATAGGCACAAGCGACGGGCGAGAGCTCGCCTTTCGGCGCATGGGTCGCACGCGCCAGTGTCTCCGAGAGCGGCAGTCCGAGTGCTGCTCCTGCGGGGCTGACGTGCTTGAACGAGGCGGCGGCGGGCAGACCCGACATCGCCCGCAGCTCGCGCACGAGCTGCCAGCTGTTCAGCGCGTCGAGCAGGTTGATGTAGCCGGGACGGCCGTTCAGCACCGTGAAGGGCAGTCCGCCCTCTGCGTAGACGCGTGCGGGCGTTTGGTTCGGGTTGCAGCCGTATTTGAGTTCGATTTCGTTCATTATAAGCGCTCCTTTTTTGCAGTGTGTTGCTGTGCTTCCATTATAACGGCGCACGGGGAGATTTTCAACTGAGGGATGAATGGCGCACACATAAAACGATTTGACGGATGCACCATCCTGCCAAATCATAGACACGGAAAAGGCGCTGCCGTGATACACGGTCAGCTCTTTTTTATTGCTCGTTGCGCAGAGCAAGGTTCAAAAGATACTGTATTTTTCTGTGCAGAAGGATTATAATGGGAAAAGAGAAAGTGAAAGTGAGGGGATGCGCATGATACCTCGTCTGGGTCATATCGCGTTTTTGAATGTGCTGCCGCTGACGTACGCGCTCGCGCACGGGGCTGCACAGGGGGTGGATGTCCTGCGAGCGACGCCCGCGCAGCTGAACGGGCGGCTGGAGGCACGGAATCTCGATGTATCGGGGGTGTCCTCGATCACGTATGCGCGTCATGCGGACGATCTTCTCGTCCTGCCCGATGTGTGCATCGCCTCGGACGGCGATGTGCGCAGCGTGATTCTCGTGAGCCGCGTTCCTGCGGAGCAGATCAAAAACGCGCGTGTCCTGCTCTCGGACAAGTCCGCGTCCTCGCACGTCCTCCTCAAGATCATCCTGCGGCGTGCGTACGATGCCGCACCGCAGTACGAGACGCGGGCACTTGTGCCGTCCGATCCCGTGCCCGAGGGGGCGGCGGGTGCTCTTTTCATCGGGGACGATGCGCTCGAGCTCTATCATCATCCGCCCGAGGGGGTCTACATCTATGATCTCGCGCAGGAGTGGAAGCATCTGACGGGCGCACGCATGGTGTTCGGCATCTGGGCGGCGGCGCGTGCCTTTGCCGAGGCGCATCCCGATGCCCTGCGGATGGTGCACGGACGGATTGTGCGGGCGTTCCGTGACTGGAATGCGGTGAAGGAAGAGGCGATTGCGGAGGTGCTCGCGGATGGGCGGTTCACGCGGACGCAGCTCATGGAGTACCTCGGCAGCGCGGTTGTCTGGCGGCTCGATGCGGCGACGCTCGCGGGGCTGCGCCTGTTCTATCAGTACGCGGCGGAGGATGGGCTGATCGACCGCGCTCCTACGATTGTGCTTGCCCGCGTTTGACGTACCCCCTATTGATATAGTAAAATATTTCCATGCGTAGGAAGATGATCGAGAGAGAAAAGAAGTGAAGGGAGCGCGATGGAATGGTACGAAAACTCCTTTTGGCGGCACGAAAGATCATGTGGAAGGTTCGGCTGCGCAGACCGCTGCGGCGCGTTCAGGGAGCGCTCACGGTCGGAACGGCGCTCGCCGTCACGGCTCTGCCGATGCTCCATGCGCCTGCCTTGGCGGCGCACATCCGTGTGGAGGAGGGGATGCGCGGTCCTGTTGTGGCGCACGTGCAGGAACTCCTCATCAAGGCGGGGTATCTGACGGGGGCGGCGGACGGTGTTGCAGGACCTCTGACCCGCACAGCGATTGAGGACTGCCAGAAGGCGCATGGTCTCACGGTGGACGGGATCTGCGGCGCGGCGACGTATCGCGTCCTCTCGGGCGGGGCGGAGTACGATCCCGTTGCGCTCGGGATTCACGAGGAGCGGACGGAGCAGACGGTGAGCCGCGGCGGCGGACGTGCGCTCTATGTGTCCGCAACGGCGTACAGCGCACACGATCCCGGCAACGGCAATCATACGGCGACCGGAACGCTCGTACGGCATGGCGTGATCGCCGTCGATCCGACGGTGATACCGCTCGGCACACGCGTCTTTATCCCGGGCTATGGAGAGGCGGTCGCGGAGGACATCGGCTATGCGATCAGCGGCAATCGTATTGATGTCGCATTTGATACGCACGCCGAGGCGCTGATGTTCGGGCGGCAGAATCTCGAAATCTTTATCATGGAGTAGTGTAGGATACGATGAATCTTTCGACAGAGCGCGCGAATGAATGGATTCGCGCAGCGGCGGCGGCAGGGCTCTACTTTCTGACGCTGATCGCGTGTTATATCAACATGGGACAGGACATGGGCGCGGAGTATTTTCTCCCCGCGCTCCTTCCTGTCCTTGTCGTCCTCATGCTCATGCAGTATGGGACAGGTGTACCCCTCTTCTCGCGCGGCATGATCGGGGCGATGGCACCGGGGCTGCTCTGGTGCATAACCTTTCCGCTGCTCTATGTGTGGACGTATCAGAGGGACTGGTACCGCTCGCTGATCTTCTACGACTTCCTCATCGGGACGGCGCAGATGCTCATGCTTGCCGCACTCGGCGGCGTGCTCTTTCATCTCGGGCGCAAACGCCTGACGGCGGCGCTGCTCTCCGTGATCGGCTTTCTCATGGCACTCATCCCGCTCACCCAGATCGCCTACTATATGACGGTCTGGCACGCGCTCAGCCCCGCGTCCCTCATGGCGCTCTATCTGACGAATTGGCACGAGGCGGGGGACTACATCGAGTCGACGGTGGGGGTTCTGCCCGCTGTGCTTGTTGTACTTGTACTGCTGCTGCTCATTTATCTGTCATACCGCAGCTACCTTGTGTTCGCCCAACGCATCTATCCGAGCGCGGAGGGCTCGCGCATGGGCAGCCTCGTATTCGTGATGCTCGTTGCGGCGGGGGTGCATATCACGCTGATTCCCGAATGCTCGATTGCGGGGCTTTACAATGACGTGACGACGTACGTTGAGGAAACACAGTCGTATGGGCTGCACCAGGACGAGCGATATGCTTCGCTCATTATAGATATGGAGAACACCCTCGCGGCGCGTGCGCCGGGGACGGTGATCTTCGTCATCGGTGAGTCCGCCTCACGCAACTATATGCACTACTACACGCCGTCCTTCCCGTACGAGAATACGCCGTGGATGGAGCAGATGGCGGCGGAGCGTGACGGATTCCTCGTCTATCGCAACACCTACTCCTCGTGGACGCAGACGGTGCCCGTTCTGGAGCGCGCCCTGACGGAGAAGAGCCAGTACAACGACAAGGAGTTCTTTGAGTCGGCATCGCTGCTCGATGTGGCGAAGAAGATCGGCTACCACACCTATTGGTTCAGCAATCAGGGGCGCTACGGGCAGTTCGACAGTGCGATCACGATGGTCGCAAAGACGGCGGACGTGGCGGAGTGGACGGACGACTCCTATACTTTTACCACGAAATTTGACGAGACGCTGCTGCCGTATCTCACGCGCATTGATCCGCACGAGAACAACTTCATCGTCCTGCATCTGATGGGCAGCCACATCTACTACAACAACCGCTATCCCGATGAGTGGGCGAAGTTCGCCGCCGAGGACGGCGAATCGGCGATGACAAGCGCACCGTCGTACGCGAACAGCATTCTCTACACGGACTACATTCTCTCGCAGATCTTCAGCTATGCGGAGAAGAACCTGAACCTGCGTGCGATGGTCTATTTCTCCGATCACGGGGAAAATCTCAAGATCTCGCACAACCCCGATGTGTTCAGCTTCGACATGGTGCGCATACCGTTCTTCATCTACCTCTCGCCGGAGTACCGCGCTGCCCTCCCGACCCGCGCAGCGACGCTTGCGGGGCGCAGGGATGCGTATTTCACCAACGATATGATGTACGATACGGTCTGCGGCCTGCTCGGCGCACCGAACAACCGCTACGATCCCCGACAGGACTTTTCGAGTCCCGCCTACGGCTTCACGCGTGAGACGCTGACGACGATGTTCGGCAACCATGCACTCACGGAGGACACGACGGATGAGGGGACGAAGGCGGAGGAAAAGGCGCAGTAGCTATGCAGTACTCCACTAGGGGGTGCATGGAGCACGCATAGCGGTGTTTCACGCCATTCTTATTCATATATTCCAAAGGAGGAGAGCCGTCATGCACTTCTACTGTGAGCACTGCAAAAAGGAATACCCCATCGCAACGCACGCCTATGTGTGCGAATGCGGGGGGCTTTTTCGTCTATATCGGAGCGCGATGGATGCACAGGATCGCCACGAGGCGGTGACGCTCGGCGAGACCGAGACCCCCCTCCTGCCGCTCGTCATCGACGGTTGCCGCTTCTACCTTAAGATGGAGGATCGCCAGCCGACGGGCTCGTTCAAGGATCGCGGGGCGAAACGCCTCATCGGCGAACTCTCGTATCTCGGCATCGACCACGTCGCCATCGACTCGGCAGGAAACGCGGGGGCGGCGGTCGCGGCATATGCGGCGGCGGCGGGCATGGTGTGCCGCGTCTATGTCCCCGACGATATCTCCGCCGAGCGCGTCAAGCAGATTACGGCGTACGGCGCGGAGGTTGTGCGCGTGCCGAACGGGCGTATGAATGCGAGCAGCACGCTGCGTGCGGAGCTGGGCAGCGACTACTACGCCTCCCACGTCTACAACCCTCTCTTTGCCGACGGGGTTAAGAGCATGGCGCACGAGATCTATCACCAGTTGGGTGACAGCGTGCCCGACTACATCTTTGTCCCCATTGGCAACGGCTCCCTTCTCCTCGGGCTTTACCAAGGATTTGCCGAGCTCGGGCGGCTGCCGCACTTCATCGGTGTGCAGAGCACGAAATGTGCGCCCGTCGTGGAGGCGTTTCATGACCTGCCTGAGACCCCGCGCAAGAACACCATCGCCGAGACCATCCGCGTGGGTGCGCCACCGCGTTTGGAGGACATCCTCAAGGCATTGCGCCGCAGCGGGGGCGATGCGATTGCCGTCGAGGACAGCGACATCCTGAAGGCGGCAAAGACGCTCAACCGACGCGGTGTCTACGCCGAACTCACGGCGGCGGCGGCACTGGCGGGGGCGCGTGCTTTTTTCGCGGATGGGATGCCCGACAACTACCGCACCATCATCCCCGTACCCGGCAGCGGGCTGAAGCGATAGCCTATGCTGCACGCTATCATCGACATCGGGTCGAATACCATCCGCATGGCGGTCTATCGGATCGAGGGGCGCACATTTGAGCTGCTCCTAAAGCGCAAGCATACCGTCGGGCTCGCGGGGTATCTCGACCACGGGCGGCTCGTGCGCGAGGGCATCGAAAAGACCGTCAAGATCCTGCGCGGATTCATGGACTTCATCGAGACGTTCGCCATCCCGCACGTCCATGCCTTTGCGACGGCAGCACTGCGCTCCGCGAGCAACAGCCGCGCCGCGACCGAGGAGATCACGCGCCGCTCGGGCGTATACATCCGCATCATCAGCGGCGCGGAGGAGGCGGCGTACGACTTTATCGGCGCGACTGCAAGCATCGCCCATGCAGACGGCGTCATGGTGGACATCGGCGGCGGCAGCACCGAGATCATCCACTATCGCGAACATGAAATGCAGGGACGGTGGAGTCTGCCCCTCGGCTCGCTCGCCATGAGCAAGGCGCACGCGGCGGGGCTGCTCCCTACCTCTGCGGAGTGCGTGGAGATTCGCGCGGCGGTGGAGGACATCCTCGCGGGTGTCCCCGACGTGCGAGCCCTGCGTGCCGCTCACATGGTCGGTATGGGCGGTGTGCTCAGCAGTGCGAGCCGTATGCACGGGCTGCTTTATCCCGACGAAACGCCGCGCCTCCTGCGCGTCGCGCATTTCCCTGCGATGATCGAGCGGTTCGGCAGCGGGCAGAAACTCAGCGAGCAGAACACCGCCGTCCTCCTGCGCTCCGCCCCCGACCGCCTCCACACCATCGTCCCCGGCATGGTGATCGCCCATACCCTCGCCGACACCTTCGCCGCAGAGGATATCCTCTACAGCGACTCCGGCGTGCGCGAGGGATATATATGGAAGGAGATTATTGGGGTGGAGGAATGCTTTTGACGCAAATGTACCGGTCTCTGTGAAATGCTATGAAAAACGCCCGCCCACGAATGTTTGCACGTTCGTGGGCGGGCGTTTTCGGCTGCTCCGGCAGAGGCAGGGGACTCCCAATTTTGGAAAGCACTGAGGTCAGCGCTTCCCGCGCAGCTCCCCCATCGGGGGCTGCGGACGAATATAGATCATTTGCAAGGGCGAAGCGTCTTTTGGATTTTGGGTATGTGCGTGCGGACGGGGAATTGACGCGGCATATGTCTGCGGCAGGATGGTATACGGTGCTGTCTGCAGCCGCACCCTGCGTTAGGGGATGCCGTTCGGTGTTTTCGTGTTTGCGTTGTGCGCTGCGAAGCGCGATGGCGGTCTCTCCCGCCTGCCCCGCGTTTGTCCGTGCTGTGACACTGTCCGCAGGTGTCCGTTGACGGCGCGGGGGTGATATTTGGATTCCGCTCCTGGGGAGTCCATACCAAGGTTTTGGGTTCTGTGTGCGTACACACAGAGGGGCGTGCAGCCTCTTTGTTCATCTGCACCTGAACCGGGAGTATATCCCTGCCCCTGCCGGAGCAGCCGCCATCTTGGGGCATCTTTTTCGTCCACTCGGTGTCGATCAATCCTCAGCATAGGTTTCGCTATGCTTCCGGTTTTCCTCCTTGTTCGGACGGAAAAATCTGCACCAATCTGAACGTAAAATACTTGCCCTATTTCCCCTCCAGCAGCTCGATGATCTCTGCGAGGGCACTGCCTGCGTTGCCGCAGATGCGCTCGTAGATCAGGCGTTCTGCAGGATCTTCGCTGATGGTGCTCGCCGGGATCGGGAGCTGCAGCGCGAAGTCAACTTCGGTGCGCACAAGTGCCTCGTCGAGGGCGCGGGAGGTGTCGGCTGCCGTTTTGGAAAGTGTGTCCTGCATACGGCGGACGGCATTCCGATCGTAGTCGATCGTCTTGACCACCTCGATGTCGTAGCAGTAGGGCGTCTGGTTGCCGTCCTTGTTAAAGACGTAGCCCTTGCCCGCGCCACGCCTCATTCTGCTCTCGGAACGCTGCTCCGCCATGTGCGCGAGCGTGTGCAGGAAGCGGCGGCGTGCCTTGTTCTCCTCGGCGGCGGTATCGAAGTTCAGCGGCATTGCCGTCTTTGCCGCCGTGATGGCGCGTCCGAGCCGCTCCTTTTCCTCCATGAGCGCGTGCCACGCACGCAGCACCGTCATGGGATTGTACGCCATGCGCGACTTCTCGCTGCAGTCCACAGATTCATCCGCCTGCTCTGGCACAACCTTGCTGCGGAGGTGCTTCTCCGTCACCGTCATGATGTTGTCTGTGTCGTCCAGATACGAGGCAGCCTCCTCCATTAGGCGGCTGAGTGCCTTCTGCATCTGGAATGCTTCTTTGAGATTCATGCGCTCCTCCTTTGGGCTCTTTTCCGGCGATCAGAGGCGTTCGTACGTCGCTTGTCCGGTAGTTCCCGGGTTTTTAAGGAGTTTGACATTGAGGATCGTTCCGTTGCTCACCATGTCGCAGAAGGTCTTGCCGATGCTTCCGGCGAACGGGTGAAATTTCTTCCAGTCTGCGTCAAAGAGATCCGGCACGACGAACGTCTTCCCTACGGGCAGTTCGTTGACACGTCGGACTGCTGCAAGACAGGCGCGGGAGACGATCAGACTGCGAACATAGTTGCTGTCTGTGGTCTCCTTTGCCGCTGCTTCTGCCTGAATGAGGTCGTATACTTCATCGGATACCTGAATCGTTTTCATGATGTTCCTCCTTGTAGAGATGAAAATATGTGTCAGCGAGGTGGTTGCTGCATAGGGGGGCACTCCTCGGATGGGGGCGGTGCAATTCGTTTGTACTGCATGATGTTCGAACGGTCCTTGCCGAGCGGTATTGCGATCTTGATACCGTCCTTTTCGCGTGTCACCATATCGTAAAACGTCTTGCCAAGCGTCAGCTTCGTACCGCGGCTCATCGTCCAGTCTGCGCCAAAGATCGTTTTGAGCGTGAACTCTGTTCCGAGCGGGAGAGCCTCGACGCGGCGCAGGGTCTCAGCGTATGCCTCTGCAAACTCGTCTTTCTCACCGAGCAGCAGACGGCGGATGTGAACGGAGATGGGAAGCCCTGCGCGTTTTGCCGCATCCGCGAGACAGCCATACTCCGTATCGCTCAGTACGATTTGGATGTTCTTCATGAGCACACTC
>CALJPB010000015.1 GCA_937981305.1 uncultured Selenomonas sp. | reverse complement strand
CCTGCGCTCCGTCGGGGTGCGCGCATTCGTCGGGCACGAGGCTACGCACGTGGATCCGAGTTCCGTGGTCGTGGTGTCAACTGCGATCCGCGACGACAACCCGGAGTTGGCGATCGCGCGCGAGCGCGGCCAGCTGGTGATTCACCGTTCACAGGCGCTCGCGCTGGCGGCGTCGGGCATGCGCTTTGTGGGCGTTGCTGGTGCACACGGGAAGACGACGACCTCCGGCTCCAATAAGAGCGAGACAAACAGTGCACAGTCTCCTCCGTCGCACGGCACATCTCCGCCATCAGGAGATGCGCCTGAGCCTGGTATGGGCGTAGAGAAAGGACAGAACTGAGAAAGAGGGAATATATTGAACGCCATTGATATACTGAAAGAACGCGGGTTTGTTGCACAGTGCACAGATGAAGCAGGATTACGCGAACTCCTTGGACAGGAGCAGGTCTCTTTTTATACCGGTTTTGACCCAACGGCAGACAGCCTTCATGCAGGGCATTTGATCGCGCTCATGGCGATGTCGCATTTGCAGCGGGCAGGGCATCGTCCGATCTGTCTTGTCGGCGGCGGTACAGGAACGGTCGGTGACCCCTCGGGACGTACGGATATGCGCAAGGTGATGACCGATGACATCATCCGCCATAACTGTGACTGTTTTCGCAAACAGATATCGCGCTTCATAGACTTTACCGATGAGCGTGCAATTATGGTGGACAACGGGGACTGGCTTCGTAAGCTCAACTATATTGAACTGCTCCGTGATATCGGGGCGCATTTCACTGTCAACCGTATGCTTGCCGCAGAGAGCTATAAGCAGCGGTGGGAGAAGGGGCTGACCTTCCTCGAGTTCAACTATATGATTATGCAGGCGTATGACTTCATGGAGCTCAACAAACGCTATGGCTGCAAGCTGGAGATGGGCGGCGACGATCAGTGGTCGAACATCATCGCGGGTGTAGAACTTTGCCGTCGCAAGAAGAATATTACGGTCTTTGGTCTTACCAACAAGCTACTCACAAAGAGCGACGGAACGAAGATGGGCAAGACGGCGGGCGGTGCGCTCTGGCTGGATGCGGAAAAGACTTCGCCCTACGACTTCTACCAATACTGGCGCAATATTGACGATGCTGATGTCGAGGTCTGTCTCTCGCTGCTCACCTATCTTCCGATGGATGAGGTGCGCCGTCTTGCCGCCGCTGAGGGACAGGAGATCAACCACTCCAAAGAGATCCTTGCATACGAGGCGACCAAGATCGTTCATGGAGAAGAGGAGGCGCAGAAGGCGCAGGAAACGGCAAAGGCGCTATTCAGTGGAGGTGCATCGGCAGCACTTCCGCAGATTCGCGTGGAGCTTGGTGAAAAGTTAGTCGATGCCCTCACGCGCGGGAATGTATTCCCGTCCAAGGGGGAGGCTCGCCGTCTGATTCAGCAGGGCGGTCTCACACTCAACGATTTGCGTGTTGCGGACGAGCATTATGTACTCAGCGAAGCGGATTTCTCTGATGGTACTGCATTGATCAAAAAAGGAAAAAAGAAGCACTATCAGCTTGTATATTAAGAAGGAGATCGAAGCGATGTCAGGACATTCCAAATGGGCTAATATCAAACGTAAGAAGGGCGCAAATGATGCCATTCGCGGCAAAATTACAACGAAGATTGGGCGTGAGATCACGATTGCCGTCCGTATGGGCGGAGGCGACCCGACGGGCAATATGCGTCTGAAACTCGCGCTTTCCAAGGCGAAGGCAAACAATATCCCGAAGGACAATATCAACCGTGCCATCCAGAAGGGACTTGGTGCAACCGAGGGAAGCAACTATGAGGAACTCTTTTACGAGGGCTATGGTCCCGGCGGCACGGCTGTCATGCTTGACATTCTGACGGACAACCGCAACCGCACGGCGGCCGATGTCCGTCATCTCTTCTCAAAGTATGGCGGCAATCTCGGTCAGGACGGCTGCGTGTCATGGATGTTCAAGAAGAAGGCGGTCTTTATTGTCGAGCGTGAATCGTTCGATGATGAGGATGCTCTCCTTGAAATTGTCCTTGAGGCAGGAGCGGAGGATATGCGTTCAGAGGACGATATCTTTGAAATCACTGCCGAGCCGGAAGCCTTTGAGGCGATAGAGGCGGTTCTCGGAGAAAAGGGAATTGAGACAGCATCTGCCGAGGTGACGATGGTTCCGGATACCACGGTTCATCTTGCTGATAAGGATGCGGAAAAGATGCAGACCTTGATCGATGCGCTCGAGGACAACGACGATGTCCAGAACGTCTACAGCAACTATGAAATGGACGAATAAACGGAGGTTCACCGATGAAAGTGCAGACAAGGTGTCTGCACTTTTTTAGGGAAATAAGATGTTAGTACTCGGTATCGATCCAGGCACTGCGATCTGCGGCTACGGCTTTGTAGAACAGAATGGCTCGCGTCTGCGGGCACATGCCTACGGCGCAATCACAACACCATCGAAAATGGCCGTGGAAAAACGACTTTTGAAAATTCATACAGAACTGGCATCACTTATTCAAACGTATTCCCCTGATGCAATGGGCGTGGAACAGCTTTTCTTCAATCGGAATGTGACGACGGCGATTCCGGTCGGACAGGCGCGCGGTATTGTTCTTCTAGCTGCGGCTCAGAACAACATTCCTATTGTGGAGCGGACGCCGCTGCAGGTGAAGCAGTCGGTAACGGGGTATGGAAAGGCAACGAAGGAACAGGTTATATACATGGTGACGATGCTCTTGAACCTGCCTGCTCCGCC
>CALJPB010000014.1 GCA_937981305.1 uncultured Selenomonas sp. | reverse complement strand
CCCGAAGGTTGTTGCATCACTGAAAAAAGCGGCGGATAATATTTTTTCCTACCACGAGGAGCAAAAACCACGCTCGTGGATGACCTATCGCGCACATGGTTCAATTCTTGGGCAGGAAATTCTTCCGCTCTCACGCGTTGGCATCTATGTCCCTGGGGGCACGGCGGCATATCCTTCGTCCGTCCTGATGAATGCAATTCCGGCACTGGTTGCGGGCGTAGAGGAAATTATCATGTCTGTCCCGACCAAGGATGGTGTGCTCAATCCGTATGTTCTCGTTGCGGCACGTTTTCTTGGTATCCGTAAGATCTTCAAAATGGGGGGAGCGCAGGCCATTGCGGCAATGGCATATGGGACAGCGAGTGTTCCGCGTGTCGATAAGATTACGGGCCCCGGCAATATCTTCGTTACACTGGCGAAAAAAGAAGTATATGGTCATGTAGATATTGATATGCTTGCAGGGCCAAGTGAGATTCTGATTCTTGCAGATGACAGTGCCTCTCCGAAGTACATCGCAGCCGATCTCCTCAGTCAGGCAGAGCATGATCCGCTTGCTTCAAGCATCCTTATCACGAATGATCGAGTCTTGGCGGAGCACACTCTGAACGAAGTACAGCATCAGCTGGAACGTCTTCCGCGCAAGGATATTGCACGTGCCTCGATTGAGGACAATGGACGCATTATCGTGACGGAAAATATGGAACAGGCAGTCGTTCTTGCAAATATATCGGGGCCGGAGCATATGGAGCTTCTTGTCAAAGATCCTTTCCATATGCTGCCTCAGATTCGATGTGCCGGTGCGATCTTTGTCGGAGCGTATTCGCCGGAACCGCTCGGGGACTATTTTGCGGGACCAAATCATGTGCTGCCAACGGGGGGGACCGCACGCTTTTATTCTGTTCTAAACGTCGAGACCTTTATGAAGCGCACGAGTATCATCTCTTATACGCAAAAAGCTCTGGATGAGGTCAGTGATGATATTATCCGTCTTGCTGAGACGGAAGGACTTGATGCCCATGCACGTGCAATTCAGATCAGGAGGGGAGAACATGCTGAACTATCGTGATGGATTGGCTTCTATGCCAAGGTACGACACGCGTGAATTGGACTGGCTCATCAAGGTCAATGCCAATGAGTCCAATATCGGACAGCCTCCCTTGGTCGAGGAGCGTATCCTGTCACGCTTGTCGCGTGTTGCTTTTGCACGCTATCCCAATGAGGAATACAATTTGCTCTGCGAGCAGATCGGGGACTCCTATGGATATCGTCAGGAAAACGTCATCATAGGAAACGGCTCCAGTGAAATCATAGAGAAGGTATTCTATGCGTTCGGCGGCAATCAGGAGCATCGGATCGTATATCCAAGCCCGTCCTTTTCCATGTATGCGATCTATGCTGCCGCTGCCGACGCCACAGGTGCACCCGTCCCTTTACGGTCTGATTATCAGCTTGATGTGGAGGCATTTGTTCAGCAGGTCAATCAAAGTCGGGCATCTCTTGCCGTCATCTGCAATCCGAACAATCCGACGGGGCAGATATTGACAGCGGAGGAAGTCGAATATATTGCTTCGCATATATCCTGCGCATTCCTTGTCGATGAGGCGTATGCGGAATTCTGCGAGCACAGCGTCACATCGCTTTTGAACAAATATCCTCATATGA
>CALJPB010000013.1 GCA_937981305.1 uncultured Selenomonas sp. | reverse complement strand
CGCGCCCGGGGCCGACTTCTACACCGTGTCCACGCGCATAGACAATAAAGTCCCAGACAATCAAAAAGTAGCTGGCATATCCCATGCCGTGAATCACGTCCAGCTCATAGTCCAGACGCGTGCGAATCTCGTCCGTAACATCCGCATAGCGTGACGAAAGACGCTCCTCGCAGAGTGCACGCAGATAGGCATCGTCGCTCTCAAAGTGCTCAGGCAATGGATAAAACGGCAGCTGCAGCTCCCCAAAGGTGAAGTCCACCTGACAGCGTGCGGCAATCTTCGCCGTATTCTCAAGTGCGTCAGGGTAGTCGGTAAAAAGAGCCGCCATCTCCTCCTCTGATTTCAGATAGTAGTCGGGACCGGAAAAGCGCATACGATCGGGATCATTGATCGTCCGCCCCGTCTGCACACAGAGGAGGATATCATGAAATTCGCTGTCTCCCGCATTGACATAGTGTACATCGTTTGTTGCAACGAGCCCAATGTCATGTTTTTTAGCAAGATCGCGGAGCGCACGGTTGACCGTCTTTTCCTCGGGCAGCCCGTGATCCTGTATCTCGAGAAAGAAATTCTCCCGTCCGAAGATCTCCACATACTCACGGACGAGTGCGTCCGCCTGCTGCATGTTCCCGCGCAGAATCGCCTGCGGGATCTCCCCTGCCACACAGGCGGAGAGGGCGATGAGTCCATCATGGTATTGACGAAGAAGTTCTTTGTCAATACGCGGCTTATAATAATATCCCTCGATATTTGCGAGGGATATTAGTTCAACCAGATTGCGATAACCCGTTTCGTTTTCAGCAAGAAGAATCAGATGATAGTATCGGGTTCCGTCCACCTCCGCACGTTCTTGCCGCATTCCCGGTGCAAGATAGACTTCACAGCCGATGACAGGGTGAATCCCCTGCGCCTTTGCCTCCTTATAGAATCGGACAGCACCATACATAACGCCATGGTCGGTGATGGCAACCGAATCCATCCCAAGTTCCTTTGTGCGTCGGATCAGCTCCTTGACACGGCTCGCGCCGTCGAGCAGACTGTATTCCGTATGCACATGCAGATGGGCAAAGGACATTCGCATCCTCCCTTCCATTCATTTCCTTCAGTTCCGCCTCATACGGACGGGGGCGACTGACAAAATTTTTCCCAGATCTCCTGATATGCCGTCTCCAGATCGTCCATATAGCCCCGAATATCCATCAAGGGCGACCGTTTCATATTGGCGCGCAGCCCCATATGATATGCCTCAATCAGCTTCGGCGACTCCGCAAGCTGAACCGCGCGGCGTACATAGTTGATGTCGTTCTCCGCGACGAGCTCGCGTACACCCGCATTCGTCAGAATCGATGCGCCGAAGCGGGAGCCGTGCGTGCGCCCGCGCAGCGAGATGACGGGAACCCCCATATAGAGTGCCTCGCACGTTGTCAGACCACCGTTATAGGGAGCGGTGTCGAGCGCGATGTCAATGTCCCGATACTGCTCGAGGTAGTCCGGACTATACGGACGAAATTCCACACGTGTAAGATCATAGTTCAGCAAGGAGAGGCGGTGCTTGGCAAAATTGAGCCCTGCGTCAATGCTTGCGATCTTCCCCTTGATAATGAGCTTC
>CALJPB010000012.1 GCA_937981305.1 uncultured Selenomonas sp. | reverse complement strand
GCCCGCCCCTGCGGCAGCACCGTTCACCATTGCAACCACGGGTTTCGAGCATTTGCGCAGCGCGAGCGATGCCTGCCCCGTCAGAATGGAGAGATCATAGCTGATGAAGTCGAACGATGCCATCTCCTTGATGTCACCGCCGGCGGAGAAATTCTTGCCCGCACCCGTGACGATGAGAACCTTCACCGCATCATCTGCATCGCAGTGCTGCACCGCAGCGATCAGATCGCGGAACATCGGCGCATTCAACGCATTGTTCGAGGTAGTGCGGTCGATCGTGATCGTCGCAATGCCATCCTCGATATGCAGTTTAATATGTTCGTCCATGGGAGACCTCCTTACACATGAGTTTTCAAAAAATTACGTCTTTCTATAGAATAGCGCATACCGTACTGTAATACAAGCAAAAATTATTTCTCAGCCACCACCTCGCTGTTGTCGATGGCGAAGTCGAGCAGGAGACCGATGAGCTCGTTACGCGAGCGTCCCGTCTCGTCGGCGAGTGCATCAAGTCGATTGATAATATCTTCCCGAACGCGGATGGACAGGGTCTTGTGCCCGTCCTCTCCGCGTTTTCTTTTGGTTATCATCAGTTTTGTGTTCATATGTATCACCTCATCATTAGTGTATCTATGAGGCACTACAAAATATATGTTGGACATGATGATGTAAAACCTGTCTATAATTCGTTTAAGTTTAGATATAAAATATACGATATAGTGTGTGTAAAAATGTGTTATAAAATATGTTATAAAAGTGAAAGGTGAAAGCATGGAGATACATCCTGCTGTACAAGGGGGCGCCGAGCAGGGAAGCGCACGCGTCGGCAGGGGACAGGGAACGTCTCTACCCAAGAATGTTTTCCAAGAGGTACTCGATGCGGCGGGCAGCCGTACAAAATTTTCTGCTCATGCAAAGACACGCATTGAGCAGCGCGGTGTCGATCTCACAGCGGATGATATCACGCGCCTCGACGCAGCCGTTGACCGCATGGCAGAGAAGGGCGTGCGCGACGCGCTCGTCTATCTGAGCCGCGGGCTTGCGATGGTCGTCAGCGTGAAGAACCGCACCGTTATCACCGCGCTCGACGAGGCAAGTGCAAAGGAAAACATCTTTACGAATATTGACAGTGCTGCAATTTTATAGGAATGAATAAGGGAGAGATGCAACTATGATGCGTTCGCTATTCTCGGGGATTTCGGGGCTCAAAGGCCACCAGACACGCATGGATGTCGTCGGACACAACATTTCGAATGTCAATACCACAGGCTTTAAGGCGAGCCGCGTGACCTTTGCCGATACGCTCTATCAGACCACATCCGGCTCCTCTGCGCCGCAGGGAAATCTGGGCGGCATCAATTCCAAACAGATCGGCCTTGGCGCGAATGTCGCCTCCATCGATACGATCTTTGGGGATGCGAGCGTGCAGGGAACGGGCAAGAATACCGATGTCGCGCTTGCGGGCAACGGGCTCTTCATGGTGAAGAACAACAGCGGCACTTACTACACGCGCAGCGGCGCGTTTGAGTTCGATGCGAACGGAAACTATGTCATGTCCGGCAACGGCTCATTTGTGCAGGGTTGGATGGCACGCGAGAACGGCGAGTTGGTGACGACGGAGCAGCCCGGCAATATCACCATCAAGGCGGGCAAGAGTATGCAGCCGCAGATGACAACCTCTGCCACTTATCTGAATAATCTCAACGCTGATACGAAGGGCTACGAGATTGCGAGCATCGTTGCGAAGTATAAGGACGGGACGCAGAAGTCTCTCGGAACATATACGGAGAGTTCGGTTGGTGAGATGTCTCTTGGTATGACAGGCACGACGAAAACGATTCCGCTGGAAGATGGTGTTGCAGATTATCCATTTAAAACAACAGATACTGTTACACTCACGGGCATATCCGTGAAGGGAAAAGCACTGTTTTCGTCGACAGTTACCTCTGTTGAGACCAATGGGCCGAATGTCAAAGTGACCTATGAGGGCGATAAATCCTCTGTTTACGGGATTACCGACAGCTTGGGGAATCCCATCTCTGTAACACATACAACTGGAACGCATGCGATTGGTGATGTATCTACAATTTCTGGAACGATAGCAACGGCAGGGGTAAAAACCTCAGGCTCAACCCCGGGAGCAACAGAATTGACGCTTGCTACGGCAACAATAGGCGGACAAACGTTTACGAACGTGAAAATCACTGTTCCAAACCCTAAGGATTTTATATATGCGGATGGACAGCCGGTGAACTTTTCACTGGTGAAGAAAAAAATAGAAGCTGACGCTGGCGCAAAAATCCATACGCCCAATACATATAGCGATGGTACGGTGCTGGATGCAAATGAAGCAACGACGGGGGCTCCCTTCACAGTTACGGAGAAGAATCAGCATTATATCTATAAGGGGCGCGTTGATGGCAGTGAGGGGACGATTAAATCAGTTACTCGAAAATCAAAACAACCGACGGAAGTAACTCTCACCATGAAGGGGGGGCAGGTGTTCACGGGCGCGGTCAATGGCGAGTACAAGGTCGGCGAGATGTACTATCCGCCCTCGGTGACAACCTTCACCGTCTATGACAGCCTCGGCGGCGCACACAGCGTTCCACTGACGTTCCGCAAGACCGGCGCGAATGAGTGGGATATGAGCCTCGGCGGCAGTGACACCTATACCTATAAGGAAGCGAATGGGATGGAGGTTACGGCGACCCTGACGAAGACGACGCTGAAATTCGATCAGACGGGACGCTACGTCAGCGGTGATGCGACCGTCTCTATGACCTATAAACGTGAGGGTGAGGAGGAGCCGAAACAGCACAAGGTCACGGTCAGTCTCGGTGCGCTCACGCAGTACAGTGGCAGCAGCACGATCAAGGCGGAGTCGGACGGCAATGCCGAGGGCGTTCTGAAAAGTGTCTCGATTGACAAGACGGGTACGATTACGGGCGTGTATTCGAACGGCAAGATCAAGGCGGAGGCACAGCTCGCCGTCGCTCAGTTCAACAATCCGGCGGGACTGACGCGCTCCGGTGGTAATCTGTTTGAGACATCGAACAACTCCGGCGCGGCAAACGTCAAGACGGCAACCGATCTCGGCTGCACGATTACACCGTCGGCACTCGAGATGTCCAACGTTGACATTGCCGATCAGTTCTCCGACATGATTGTCACACAGCGCGGTTTCCAAGCGAACTCCAAGACCATCACTGTTGGTGATGAGATGCTCGAAACGCTCATCAACATGAAGCGGTAAGGAAGCAGAATCGCATATGATTTTGGAAAGGGCTGTCCTTAGGGGCGGCTCTTTTCTGTACCTAAGGATAAATTCATTTGAAAAAAATTGCACAAACTGATACAATGAAAGAACCTGTCAATACGGTTTCACTGTGTTGACACTCTCCGGAGCAGCCCGCCGTTCGGGTGCATCCGTTACGGACGAGGAGGAAATGGTTTTGAATACACGGGGTCTTTTTGCGAAACGTTTGGTACGCGCATTGGCGCTCTCTGCTGCGGTCGGCATTTTTACAGGAACGGCATCGGCAGAGACGGTGCAGGTGGATCTTACGCGCAGTGTGCAGATGGCACTTGAGAATAACCGCACGATCAAGCAGGCTCTGACAGATGTGGATGCGGCGCACGCTTCACTTTCGCAGGCGAGCCGTACGATGGGGCCGACGCTGACGTGGCAGACCTCGGCGAACCGCGTGGGGGGTGAGGCGTACAAGGGTTCCGGGGTCAAACACAACTACGGCAACACGGGGACGGTTTCGCTCCCGGTCTATAATGCGGCGTTGAACGCACAGCGGAGGGCGGCGCGTTACGGGCTGAATGCGGCGGATTTTGCACTGGAGCAGACGAAGCAATCGATTCGTCTGACGGCGACGACAGACTATTTTAATATTCTTCAAGCGCGTAATTTGGTGAAGGTACGCGAGGATACGGTGGCGACGCTGCAGACTCATCTCGCGGATGTGAATGCACAGCTGCGTGCGGGGACGGTGGCGCGTGCGGATGTGCTTGCCTCGGAGGTGGAGCTGGCGAACGCACAGCAGAACCTGACGACGGCGCGGAACAACTATGAGGTTGCGGTGGCGACGCTGAACAATGTGATCGGTGTGCCGCCGGATACGACGCTCGACATCAACGACGAGCTGCGCTATACGAACTATGATCTCTCTCTCGATGACTGTACGGACTACGGGCTGCTCTACCGCGCGGACGGTGCGGCGGCACTCTATGCACGCAAGCGTGCCGAGGAGGGGGTTCGTGCGGCAAAGGCGGGCTATCAACCGACGGTGAATGCGGCGGCGACGCGCTCGATTGCGGGCGAACGCCCCTTCAAGGATGATCATAAATCGAGCGATACATGGGCAGCGGGGTTGAGTGCATCGTGGAATATCTTCGACAACGGTGTGACGGCGGCGAAGGTTGATGCGGCAAAGGCGGCACTTCGCAAAGCCGAGGAAGCTCTTGCGGCGACGGATGAGCAGATCCGCCTCGATGTGCGTACAGCATATCTGAACCTGCGTGCGGCGGAGCAGAATATTGAGACGACGGAGAAGGCGGTCTCTCGTGCGGAGGAGGACTATAACATTGCGCGCGTCCGCTACAATGCGGGGGTTGGTACGAATCTTGAGGTAATGCGCGCCTCCGACAATCTGACGACGGCACGGATGAACTATTCGACCGCGCTCTACAGTTACAATATGGGCAAGGCAGCCCTTGACAATGCGATGGGCGTTCCCGTCGATCTCGATGCGGTGCGCTACCGAGCGGCAGAGGAGGATGGGGAACGTGTGCAGGGGGCGCGTGCGGCGGCACAGCTCCATGAGGGGGCACGCTTTGAGACACCAAAGGCGGATGGCGTTCGCCCCGTTCCGGTGCACACCCCGAAGGAGCCGGCGATGGCTGCGGCAGCACGCGTACAGAAGGCGAATGCTGCGTATGAGGCAGAGATGAACAGGTAAGAGGTTTCTATGAGACGGAAGGCGTATATCGGGGCGCTGGTTCTTGCGGTAGTCCTTGCCTGCGCAGCAGTCCTCCTCCACATGGTACGCGCCCAGTCCTTCATGGAACAGGCGGGGCGGATGGCAGAGCGTCTTGCGGCAGAGAAGCTGGGGACGGCTGTGCACATC
>CALJPB010000011.1 GCA_937981305.1 uncultured Selenomonas sp. | reverse complement strand
ATGACCTTTACCTGCGGATTGACGAGCTTCACAGCGAGCGCGATGCCCGAGGCAAGCCCGCCGCCGCCGATGGGAACGAGGATTGCGTCCACGTCCTTGAGCGCGTCGATCACCTCGAGTGCGATCGTGCCCTGTCCGACGATGACGTTGCGGTCGTTGAACGGGTGGATGTAGACGTAGCCCTTTTCCTTTTGCAGTTCGATGCTGTGTGCGTAGGCGTCGTCGAATCCGTTGCCGTGGAGGATGACCGTTGCGCCGAGCGCACGCGTTGCCTCAACCTTGAGGATCGGCGTCGTCGCGGGCATACAGATGACGGCGTTTACGCCGAGCTTCTGCGAGGCGTAGGCAACCCCCTGTGCGTGATTGCCCGCCGAGGCGGTGATAACCCCGCGTGCCTTTTCCTCCTCCGTAAGCATCGAGATACGGTTATATGCGCCGCGCAGCTTGAACGCACCCGTCGTCTGGAGATTTTCGAGCTTCAGGTAGGTGGCATTGCCGGAGATGTCGGAGAAGAACTCACTGTAGATCAGCGGTGTCTTGCGTACAATCCCTTCCAGTCGCTTCGCCGCGGCGTAAATGTCCGAAATACGTGTGGACTGAGCGGCTTCCGTATCCGTCTGTACTGTTTGTTCTTCTCCCATCATTCATTTCCCCCATTTACATTATATGTAGAGTCAGTCTATCATTTTCGATGTGGCACGTCAATTTTTTTTCATCAGATCGAATAATCGTCGGAATAAAGAAGGAGTTTGACAGAATTTCGCGAATAAATACAACAAACAAGGCAAGGGGAGGTGCGTGATGGAGGAACATCTGAAATATACGCACATTCTCGTACCTGTGGACGGATCTGCGCAGTCCCTGTATGCCGTTCGACTGACGGGGATACTTGCAAGCGTTCTGCACGCGACCGTATACCTTCTTTACATATCCCCGTTTGACAAGAGCACAGACGAGGGCGATGTATCGTGGCTGCCCGAGAGTGTTGTGCGTCCGGCAGCGGAAGAGGCATATGAGATATTTTCCGACGCGCAGAGCCTTCTGCCTGATACCGTTCGGGCTGAATGCGTGCACCGTGCGGGGATACTGTTGGATGAGATTCTGCGCTTCATCGACGAGGAACGCATCGAACTCGTCGTCATTGGCGGGCGCAAGCTCTCGCGTGTGAGCGGCTTTCTGCTCGGGAGCGTCACACAGGCTGTCTTGGAACACGCGCATTGCAACGTCATGGTTGCAGGAGAGTCATCCTGCATTCATAATGGTTCATGTTCTGTAAAGTAAGGAGGAACTGCCATGATTAAGAATATTTTGGTACCGGTGGATGGCTCGGAGGGAGCTGACCGTGCGATTGAAAAGGCTGTGATGCTGGCAAAGATCTGTGGAGCAAAGCTGAACTTTCTCTACGTCGCAAACATCAACCAGCTCGCGATCAACGCTGTTTTGTCGGATGCGATTCTCGACTCCGTGACAAAGGCAGGGAATGTCATTCTGGACCGTGCACTTGAGATGGTGCCGGCAGGCATCGCAAAGGAGTCGTTCTCGGACACTGGCTCTCCCGCAGTAGTCGTTCTTGACTTTGCGGAGACGAACGACATCGACCTCATTGTTATGGGCAGCCGCGGTCTTGGTGTCGTGAAGGGCGTGCTGCTCGGCAGCGTCAGCCAGTACGTTGTGGAGCAGTCCAAGTGTCCCGTGCTTGTTGTCAAGTAAGGATTCAATAATTTTGTGGGAAAGGAGCTGCTGCGGAGGTGTATGCCCCGTTGCAGCTCTTTCATGTGCAGCGGATCGGGGAGAATGCTATGAGTGATCGGCGCTTTGCGCGAACAGAGATACTGCTCGGCAGGGAGGCGGTGGAGCGTCTTGCCGCTGCCGCCGTTGTGATCTTCGGCATCGGCGGGGTTGGCTCGTACGCAGCGGAGGGACTGGCACGCGCGGGCGTCGGCAGGATGACACTCGTTGACCATGATGTGATTGACGTGACGAATATCAACCGACAGATCCATGCGTTGACGGAGACTGTGGGCGCATCAAAGGCGGAGACTATGGCGCAGCGCATCCGTTCGATCAACCCCTCCTGCGAAGTTCGTGCGATCCGTGCATTTTATCAACCGGAGGAAGCGGAGCGATTTTTTTCAGAGCCCTATGACTACGCTCTCGATGCCGTGGATACGGTGACAGCAAAGATTGATCTCGCCGTGCAGTGTCATCGGCGCGGCATTCCGCTGATCGCGAGCATGGGCGCGGCGAACAAGCTCGATCCGACACTTTTTGAGGTCATGGACATCTACCGTACGACAGGAGATCCGCTCGCGCGTATTTTGCGAAAAAAACTGAAGGAGCGCGGTGTTCCGCATCTGAGGGTCGTCTGCTCGCGCGAGCGTCCGCGCACATCCGAGGCAGGGGTGGAACAGCCCGCCGCAGGGCGTAACAGCGTCCCTGCAAGCATTTCCTTCGTGCCCTCTGCTGTAGGGCTGATTATGGCGGGGGCGGTCATTCGTGATCTGTTGAACATACGCGTGGAGGTATCGTCATGAGAGTATCTGTCCTTGGCTGTGGGCGTTGGGGGAGTTTTCACGCATGGTACGCGCAGCGTGCCGGACATACAGTCACACTTTGGGGGCGTGCAGGCTCGGCGCATCTCTCTGAGCTGCGTGAGACGCGGACGAATGAGTTCCTGATATTGCCCGAGGAGATCCGACTGACCGACGATCTTGCGGCGGCGGTTCGGACGGCGGAGATCGTTACGATCTCCATTCACGCGCAAGCACTGCGTTCCTTTCTGCGCGATCTGCGTGCGCAGGGGCTGAGGGAGGAGATGGCGAACAAATACGTCATCCTCTGTATGAAGGGGCTCGAGATCGGAACGGGAAAGCGTCTCACGACCGTCGTGCATGAGGAACTTGGGGCGGAGATAAAGCCTGTTGTCTGGGTCGGTCCGGGTCACGTGCAGGACTTCGTGCGCGGGATTCCGAACTGCATGGTACTTGCGGGCGAGGACAGGGAGGCTCTGCATACGCTCGTAGATGTGCTCGGCAGTCCGCTCATCCGTTTCTACTACGGTGAGGATCTGCTCGGTACGGAGGTCGGCGCAGCGGCGAAGAACGTCATCGGACTCGCTGCGGGGATGCTCGACGGACTCGGCTACGGCAGCCTAAAGGGGGCACTCATGGCACGCGGTACGCGCGAACTCGTGCGGCTCGTACGTGCGATGGGCGGTGACGGTGAGACCATCTACGGGCTCTCGCATCTCGGCGACTACGAGGCGACGCTCTTCTCCCCGCACAGCAACAACCGCCGCTATGGCGAGGCAGTGGTGCGCGGTACGGCAGGAGCCTTTCACAAGATCGCCGAGGGCGTGTATACGGCGGAGGCACTTATGGCACTGTCTGAGACCTATGGGGTCGACCTGCCTATTTCGTCTACCGTCTATGAGATTGTCACGCAGGGGAAAGACCCGCGTGCGCAGCTCACGCAGCTTTTTCTGCGTGCGACCAAGAGCGAGAAAGAATAGGGAATGTATGAGTGAGAGAAAACATATCGACGTTGTCGCTGGAGCAATTCTGCGAGACGGTAAGGTGTTCGGTGCATGTCGCGGCTATGGCGCGTATGCGGGTACATGGGAGTTCGCAGGCGGCAAGGTTGAGGCGGGCGAGACGGATGAGGCTGCACTCGTGCGTGAGATTCGCGAGGAGCTTGGTGTTGAGGTCGCTGTGGATCGTCTGCTCGGCATTGTCGATCACGACTACCCCGAGTACCACATGAATATGCGTCTCTACATTTGCCGACACATTGCGGGAGAGCCGCAGCTCTCCGTGCACTCGGCGGGGCGGTGGCTCGGGCGCACCGATCTTTACAGCGTCCCGTGGTTCGAGGCGGACATGGAGCTGATCCGTAAACTCGAAACCGATCTGCGGTGACGTTTGACAAACGCATCGTAGAGATGCTATAATACAACACGAGTTTTCCCATGCCGAAGTGGCGGAATTGGCAGACGCAGCAGACTCAAAATCTGCCGTTGTGTGAGCAACGTGCCGGTTCGACCCCGGCCTTCGGCACCATAGCAGATGATTTCCCTAAGAGTGAACGCGATACTCTTAGGGATTTTTTGCCAAATGCGGGATTTTCCCTGGGCAGCGATTTATTGTGCGCGTACGGGTTGACAGTTTCCGTGGAAGCGCGTATATTAGACAGCAATAATTTTGGACGGATACAGAAAGGAAGGATTCCCTTGGCGCATTATTACACCGAGCCATCGCACACATTCGGAGAGTATCTGCTCATCCCAGGCTACTCCTCGTCGGAGTGTTTCCCCGCGAATGTCTCGCTGCGTACTCCGCTCGTCAAATATCACCGTGGTGAAGAGCCGGCACTCACCATGAACATCCCTATGACCTCTGCGATCATGCAGGCGGTCTCGAACGATACCATGGCGATTGCCCTCGCAAAGCAGGGCGGCGTTTCCTTCATCTATGGCTCGCAGTCCATCGAGGAAGAGGCGGCGATGGTTTCGCGCGTCAAGAATTACAAGTCCGGATTTGTCAGCAGCGACTCCAACATCAGTCCCGATACCACACTTGGCGGCGTGCTCGATCTCCTCGCAAAGACGGGACACTCCACAATGGCGGTCACGGAGGACGGATCGGCGAACGGCAAGCTGGTCGGCATCGTCACGAGCCGCGACTATCGTGTCTC
>CALJPB010000010.1 GCA_937981305.1 uncultured Selenomonas sp. | reverse complement strand
GTTCTGCGCGAGAATGATCTGCGGTCAATTCCCGTGACGGACAGCCAGGGACTTCTCGTCGGCATCGTTTCGGTCAGTGATCTTGCGAAGCGGTATTTTCAGGAGCTCGGCATGACGAATCTCTCGGATATGCGCGTACGCTATCGTGACATTATTCGCGCAACGGACAGCAATGTCCTCGTCGCAGGGGAAGAGAGCGAAACGATCAAGGGGCAGATCCGTATTGCTGCCGGCAGCGTGGAGACGATTCACAAGCTCATCAAGGAAAATGACATTGTCCTTGTTGGTGACCGTCGTACGGAGACGATTCTCGCCTGCATTCATCAGGGAATTGCCTGTCTGATTGTGACAGGCGACGGCCGCGTTCCCGCCGAGGCGTTGGAGGCAGCGGAAACGCGCGGTATTTTTGTCCTCTCAACGCCCTATGATACCTATACGGTGGCACGTCTCATCAATCAGTGTGTGCCGGTTCGGCGCATCATGCACGATAACCCGGTCTGTTTCAAGCCGCTTGATCTTCTTTCCGACATCAAGGGAACAATGGAGGAAACGAATTTCCGCAACTATCCCGTCCTCGAGAACGGACGCATCGTCGGACTTGTCAGCCGCGATCGTCTCGTTGTCTCGGAGCCGGCGCAGGTCATCCTCGTGGATCACAACGAGCGCAACCAAGCGGTCGAGGGGATTGAGGAAGCGAAGATCATCGAGATCATCGATCACCATCGCTTCGGCGGCATCAGCACGAGCGAGCCAATCTACACGCACGCTGAGCCGGTCGGGTGCACCGCGACCATTGTCTCCAATATGCATTGGCAGAACGACATCGACATCCCTCCGTCGATTGCGGGGCTTCTGCTCTCCGCCATCATCTCGGATACTGTTCTCTTTAAGTCGCCAACCTGCACGCCGAAGGATAAGAAGGCTGCTGAACGCCTTGCGGATATTGCAAATGTCGATCTCAATGCATATGGACTTGAGATGCTCAAGGCGGGTTCCAGCATCGGCAATATGTCGCCGATGGAGATTGTCCGCAACGACCTCAAGGAGTTCACGATCGGGGCGTACCGTGTCATCGTCAGCCAGACATCTGTCATGGATACGAAGGAAATCATGGCGAAGGAGGACGAACTGCTCGCCGCAATGAAGACCATCTGTGAAACGGAGGGCTTCGATCTGAGTCTCGTCATGATTACAGACATCCTTGAGGAGGCGACCTATCTGCTCTTCACGGGATCGCCGCGTACACTGATCGGAGAGGCGTTCCGCAAGGATACGAGCGGGACGCATCTCTATCTGCCCGGCGTCATGTCGCGCAAGAAGCAGATCATCCCGCCGCTCTCGGAGGCGGTCAAACGCATCAAGACGTAAGGTGCATCGGATGTAATAACGGCAGGGGCGGAGTTTGCCATAGCGGCGGCCCCGCCTTTCTTCATTGGAAGGAGTTTTCATGGATTTGTTTCAGGGGCTGAACGAGCCGCAGCAGAGAGCCGTAGCCTGTCTTGAGGGACCTCTCCTCATTGTGGCGGGCGCAGGCTCCGGCAAGACACGCGTGCTGACCTTCCGCATTGCAAACCTCTTGGAGCATAATGTTCCACCGTACCGTATTCTTGCCATTACATTTACAAATAAAGCCGCACGCGAAATGCGTGACCGCGTCGACACGCTGATAGGTGAATCTGCGCATGATGTATGGCTGAGTACATTCCACTCCTTCTGTGCCCGATTCCTCCGCATGGAGATCGAACAACTCGGTACCTATGCAAAGAATTTCGTCATCTATGATGCTTCCGACAGCAAAAGTTTGATCCGCGAGTGCCTCAAGGAGCTGAATATTGACGAGAAACACACAGCTCCGGGGGCTGTGCAGTCGCATATCTCGGACGCAAAGAATCGTCTGCTCGATGTCAAGGCATTCACGGCACAGGCGACAGATTTCTTTGGCGAGCAGGTGGCGAAGATCTATGAGCTCTACCAGTCGAAACTGCGTGCAAACAACGCACTCGATTTCGATGACCTTTTGATGCTGACAGTGGAGCTGCTTTCAAACAATGCGGAGATCCGCGAAAAGTACCAGAAGAAATTCCAGTACATTCTCGTGGACGAATATCAGGACACGAACGGTGCACAGTACGCGATTACGAAGCTGCTTGCCGCAGGACATCGCAACATCTGCGTCGTCGGTGACGCGGATCAGTCCATCTATGGCTGGCGCGGCGCGGATATGCGGAATATCTTGAACTTTGAGCGTGACTATCCCGAGGCAACCGTAATTCTGCTCGAACAAAACTACCGCTCAACGAAGAATATCCTTGCTGCGGCAAATGCCGTCATCGAAAACAATCTGACACGCAAGAAAAAAGCTCTCTGGACGGATAATCCCACGGGCGATCCAATCACAGTCTATGAAGGCGGTACGGAGAAGAACGAAGCCGCGTTCATCGTGCGTGAGGTGGAGCGCCTGCACACCATGTTCAATACAAAGTATGGCGATATCGCCGTACTCTATCGGACAAATGCGCAGTCCCGCAACATTGAAGAGGCGTTCTATGCGACGGGGATTCCATATGCCATGGTAGGCTCCGTACGCTTCTATGACCGCCGTGAGATCAAGGATATCATTGCGTATCTGCGCGTAATCTATAACCCACGGGACACACTGAGTCTCCTACGCATCATCAATGTGCCCAAACGCGGGCTCGGGCAGACCACGCTTGGACGTATGATGGAGAAAGCGGCAGAATATCGCCTTTCCCTCTTTGAGCTCATTACAGATATGCAGCTGCTTGACACGATTCCCAAACTGTCGGCAAAGGTGAAATTTGAACTTGAGGATTTTTCCGCACTCGTATTTACATACATGGGACAGATGGGAACGCGGCCACTGCACGAGATTGTCGAGGATATCATTGAGGAGTCCGGCTATGCTGCAGCTCTTGAGGACGATCCGAAGGAGGACAATCGCGACCGCCTCGAGAATCTGCGTGAGTTTATCAGCGTGGCAAAGAACTTCGAGGACGGTGCAGAGGAAGGGCAGAACGGACTGGAGGACTTCCTCGCCCAGATCTCGCTCATCTCCGACGTGGATGAGACGGAGCAGTCCGAGGGGAACGTGACCCTCATGACCTTTCATGCGGCAAAGGGATTGGAGTTCCCAACCGTATTCATGGCGGGCATGGAGGAAGGGCTGTTTCCACATTCGCGTACGCTGCTCGACGATACCGAGATCGAGGAGGAGCGGCGCACCTGCTATGTCGGCATCACCCGTGCCGAACAGCGGCTTTATCTGACCTATGCACGTCAGCGGACGATCTACGGACGAACGGAGATGTCCCGTCCATCACGCTTCCTTGCCGAGATTCCGGAGGAGTTGCTTGAACATAAGACAGCTGATGTCTATGCAGAAGCAGGTGTACGAGGACGTGCCGATGTCTGGGGACGTGGTTCCTCAGGGGGACGTCGCTCCTATCTGCCGCCGCCACCGCAGCATACGGCAGAGGATGGAAGCGTCATCCGCCCCGATACCGCAGCCAAGTTCACGGCGGGGGATGCCGTGCGCCACAGCAAGTGGGGAGACGGACGCATCGTTGCCATCAGCGGTGAGGGAGAGGATGCAGAGCTCACGATTGCATTCCCCGGGGAAGGAATCAAGAAGTTTGTGCAGAAATATGCACCAATTTTGAAGCTGTGAGGGACATATGAGCGATATCAAGGAAATCAAGAGAGAGCTCACGGAGCTGCGGAAGAAGATCCGCAAGTATTCCAAGCAGTACTATGATGAAAACGCGTCCGACATTTCGGATTATGAGTTCGATCTGCTCATGCAGCGGCTCAAGGCGATCGAGGCGGAGTTTCCCGAGCTCATCACAAAGAATTCGCCGACGCAGAAGGTGGGCGGCACTGCGCAGCGTGAGGTGGGCGTGCTCGTTCCGCATGATGTTCCGATGCTTTCGCTCCAAGACGTATTCACGGAAGAAGAAGTTCGTACATTCGTCACGGGTGTTCTTTCACATTTCCCCACAGCGGAGTTTGTTGTAGAAGAAAAAATCGACGGTTTGTCTCTCGCGCTTCGGTATGAGAACGGTCTCCTAGTACGCGCGATTACACGCGGTGACGGCGTCGTGCAGGGGGAGGATGTCACGCTGAATGCACGCGTTATTGACGACGTTGTAGAAACTCTGCATGAGTCTATTCCATATTTTGAGGTGCGCGGAGAGGTCTATATGGAACGCGCGGCATTCGCAGAGATCAACGAACGGCAGGAACTGCTCGGTCTGAAACCGTTTGCAAATCCACGCAACTGTGCCGCAGGAACACTGCGGCAGCTGGATGCACGCGTAACAAAGGAGCGAAAGCTCTCGATGTTCGTATTCAACTTGCAGCGTACAGAGGGTCATACCTTTGTCTCACATACCGATGCCTATGATTTTATGCGTGCACAGGGCATCAAGATCATTGCAAACTATAAGGTCTGCCATACAGCAGATGAGGTCTGGAATGCAATTACGTCGATTGGTGCACGACGCGGGGAACTTCCCTACGACATCGACGGTGCTGTTGTCAAGGTCAACGACTTCGCACAACGCGCGGAGCTTGGTGCAACGGCAAAGGCACCGCGTTGGGCAATTGCCTACAAATATCCGCCCGAGGAAAAGGAGACGATTCTCCGCGATATTGAGCTGTCCGTCGGACGGAC
>CALJPB010000009.1 GCA_937981305.1 uncultured Selenomonas sp. | reverse complement strand
CGTCAGTCCCGCCATGTTTGCCGCCGTCGGCATCAGCTCCAGACCGATGACGGCGACAATCGCACCCATCGAGGCGGGCGGGAAGATCACGTCGATCCAGCTCGTCCCGATGGTGTGCACGATGAAGCTGACCACACAGAATACAATGCCGACGACGATGAAGCCGCCGAGCGCCGCCTCGTAGCTGTACTCGGAGAGGACGAGGAAGACGGGGGAGAGGAAGGCGAAGCTTGAGCCGAGATAGGCGGGAATCTTCCCCTTGCAGAGGATGAGGTAGAACAGTGTGCCGATGCCGTTGAAGAGCAGCACGGTCGCCGGGTTGACGTGAAAGAGGATCGGTACGAGCACCGTCGAGCCGAACATGGCGAAGAGGTGCTGTAAGGAGAGGGGAATGGTTGTCAGGAGCGGCGGCCGCTCCGTGGTATCCATTGTTTTTTGGGACATAATATCACTCCGTTTCAGATGTGTCGCCTGCATTAGGCGTACCTATGATACCACAGTATGAAGCGGGGGACAATGACGTTTTGTGCGGGTTGTCGACAACCCTTGCAGTTTTGAATGCGATTCGGTAAGATAGACCTATGAATCCATGTGGATAAGGAAGTGACAAATATGTACCCGATGAAACTCATCGCACCGCTCAAGGACTATCTCTGGGGTGGGACGCGTTTGAGAGATGAGTATGGAAAAGAAACACAGATGGCGAAGGTTGCCGAGAGCTGGGAACTCGCCTGTCACCGTGACGGCATGAGCGTGATCGCAAACGGCGCAGCAGCAGGACAGCCGCTCGCGGACTGGATCGCAGCGGAAGGAGTGGGGGTACTTGGAACGAAGGCGGCGAGGTTTCCCTATTTCCCGCTGCTCATCAAGCTGATTGATGCACATGACAATCTCTCCGTACAGGTGCATCCCAATGACGACTATGCTCTGCGTGTCGAGGGGGAGTACGGCAAGACGGAGATGTGGTACGTCATGGATGCTGCGCCGGGGGCGGAACTGCTTTACGGTTTTCAACATGAGATCACAAAGGCGGAATTTCGCCGTCGCATCGAGGACAATACCCTGCTGGATGTTGTGCGGCACGTGCCTGTGCAGAAGGGGGATGTGTTTTTTATCCCTGCGGGTACACTCCACGCGATCGGCAAAGGGATTCTCATCTGCGAGATCCAACAGAACTCGAATACGACGTACCGTGTCTATGACTACGGGCGTATCGGTACGGACGGCAAGCAGCGCGAGCTCCATATTGAAAAGGCGCTCGATGTGACCTGCCTTGCGCCTGCCGCGCAGTATACTGCCGTCGGCACAGAAGCCTCGATTTGTACGGGGGCAAAGTCGCGCCTCCTTGCCGCGTGCGACTACTTTACCGTCTATCATCTTGTGATCGATGGCGCGTGTGTGCTTCCGGTGGGAGACGACTCCTTCCAATGTTTGACACTGCTCTCGGGCAATTTGACGCTGCGCACCGATACGGAGGCGCTTTCCCTGCAAAAAGGGGAAAGTGTATTTTTGCCGGCGGGCATGGGGGCTTGTCGGCTCACAGGGACGGCAGAGCTGATTCTCAGTAAAATATGATCTGTCGGGCTTGACGGCTTTGTTATAATGAAATCGTTCGGAGAACTTTTTACGAAAACCAAAAGGGAAGGTGAGACTCATCGAATTTCATGCCTTGACAAAGGAAGACAAGCCTCTGCTTGATCGCTATTTCCGTGCGAATTACTATGAGAATTCGCATTTTAACTTTACAAATCTCTATATGTGGCGCGAGCCGTTCCATGTTCACGTTGCGGAGGAAGATAACGTCCTCTATGTGGTGAGCGAGTGGAAGGCGCGTGTGTCAGCATTGCAGCCGTTCTGCGATCCCGCGCTTTACCCCGCAGCGACGAAGAAGCTGCTCGCATACTTCGAGGAGATCGAGCAGCCCTTTCATATCTATGATATGGAACGCGGCTATGCGGATTTCCTGCGCAGCTGCACCTGCGCCAACTTCGAGGTGGTTGTCGACCGCGACAACTACGACTATGTGTATCTTTCAGAAAAGCTCATCACACTCGCGGGACGCAAGCTGCATTCAAAGAAGAATCATCTGAATGCGTTCCGCAAGGAGCACCCCGACGCAGAGTTCGTACCGATTACGGATGAGATTGTGACGCTGTGCAAACTTGAGCTGAACAGCTGGTACAAGCAGCACAAGCAGGAGGACGGTACGGTCGATCCGTTCATCGGCTATGAGCGCACGGCGATCCTCGAGGTGCTGAACAATTTCGAGGACTTCGGTCTGAAGGGCGGCGCAATTCTCCTCGGGGGGCGTGTCATCGCCTTTACGTTTGGGGAGCAGCTGAACACGGATACGGCGGTGATTCACGTCGAGAAGGCAGATCCTGAGCTGCGCGGCGCATATCCCGCGATCAATCAGGGGTTCGTGGAGCATGCGTGGAGCCATCTGACCTACATCAACCGTGAGGAGGATATGGGGATCGAGGGGCTGCGCAAGGCGAAGGAATCCTACAAGCCCGAGAAGCTGATTGAGAAGTTTAATGCGACCTTGGTCGGGTTTGCAAACTGCCCGTGAATATGGTAAGATAGCACAACGCTAGGTAACGCAGGTACGTCCTTCGCCCCACACAAGCGGCGAAGGACGTTCTTGTTTATCTGGAAGTAATACTACAATGCGGGGGGAACGATCATGAATCACACGAAGTACACCAAGGGATACTATATGCCGCCCGAGATCCGTCTGGACTGGCTGCGCAAGGATGCACCCGACAAGGCGCCGATCTGGTGCTCGGTCGATCTGCGCGACGGCAATCAGGCACTTATCATCCCGATGAGCCTCGATGAAAAGCTCGCGTTCTTCGATCTTCTCGTGCGCGTGGGGTTCAAGGAGATCGAGGTCGGTTTCCCTGCCGCGTCGGAGACGGAGTATGAGTTCCTGCGCCGCCTTGTCGAGGACAATCTCATCCCCGACGATGTGACCGTACAGGTGCTGACACAGGCGCGTGAGCACATCATCCGCAAGACATTCGATGCGCTGCGCGGTGTGAAGAATGCGATTGTACACGTTTACAACCCTACCTCTGCGGCACAGCGTGAGCAGGTCTTCGCACGTTCGAAGGAGGAGATCCTCCAGATCGCTGTGGACGGTGCGAAGCTCCTCAAACAGCTGACGGATGAGGCGGGGGCAAACTACCGCTTCGAGTACTCACCGGAGAGCTTTACGGGCACGGAGCCGGAGTATGCGCTCGAGGTCTGCAACGCCGTTCTCGATGTATGGCAGCCGACCCCTGACCGCAAGGCGATCATCAATCTGCCCTCCACGGTACAGATGTCGATGCCGCACGTGTATGGAATGCAGATTGCCTATGTCAACGAGCGGCTGAACTATCGCGACAGTGTTGTTCTCTCGCTCCACCCGCACAACGACCGCGGCTGCGGCGTAGCGGATGCGGAGATGGGTCTTCTCGCCGGTGCGGATCGTGTCGAGGGGACGCTGTTCGGCAACGGGGAGCGCACGGGCAACGTCGACATCATCACGGTTGCGATGAATATGTTCGCACTCGGGGTTGATCCCAAGCTCGACTTCTCCAATCTTCCGCATCTTGTCGAGGTCTACGAGCAGGTGACGCGGATGCAGGTCAACCCGCGCCAGCCGTATTCAGGCTCTCTTGTATTTGCCGCATTCTCCGGCTCGCATCAGGATGCCATCGCCAAGGGGATGAAGCACTGGGAAGAGAAACGTCCAAAGTTCTGGTCATTGCCGTACCTCTATATCGACCCGAAGGACATCGGACGCACGTACGATGGCGATGTTATCCGCATCAACAGTCAGTCGGGCAGGGGCGGAGTCGGCTACATCATGGAGCAGCAGTACGGCATCAGCCTGCCGAAGAAGATGCGTGAGGATCTCAGCTACCGCGTGAAGTCCGTGTCCGACAGTGGACACAAGGAGCTTCTGCCTGACGAGATTTACAAGGTATTCACGGACACCTATGTCAATGTCGTATTCCCGTTTGAGCTCGTGGACTTCCATCTGAAAAAACAGCCGGATGGTACGCGGATGGGCGACGTTCATCTGAGGGTGGACGGTGAAGAGCGTATGTATGAGGCGCGTGGCAACGGCCGTCTCGATGCGATTTCGAACGCAATGCAGGCGAATCTCGGGCTGCGTTATTCCAATCTGACGTACAGCGAGCACGCACTTGAGATCGGACAGACCTCGCGTGCCATCTCCTACATCAGCATCACAGGTGAGGACGGCAATACTTACTGGGGGGCAGGACTGGACACCGATATTATCACCTCGTCCATTCTCGCTCTCTTCAGCGCAATCAATCGGATGAAGGCGGGACACTGAGACGTGACAGATCTTGTTGCCGAGAAGCTGAAACTGCTGCCCGACTCGCCGGGTGTCTACATCATGAAGGACGCACACGGAAAGATCATCTATGTGGGCAAGGCAATCGTCCTCAAGAACCGCGTGCGGCAGTATTTCCAGAGCAGCAGAAATCAGGCTCCAAAGGTGCGTGCGATGGTTTCGCACGTCGCCGACTTCGAGACGATCATGACGGCGAACGAAGTCGAGTCCCTGATTTTGGAAGCGAATCTGATCAAGAAACATCGTCCCCGCTACAATATCAGGCTCAAGGACGATAAGAGTTACCCCTATGTAAAGGTGACGGTGCAGGAGGAATATCCGCGCGTCTTCATCACGCGGCGTGTGCTGCGTGATGGGGCGCGCTACTTCGGCCCCTATACGAATGTGACGGCGCTGCGGGACAGCTTGAAGCTCCTGAAGCGCCTTTTTCCTCTGCGTACGTGCCGGACAATGCCCGACCGCCCCTGCCTTGAGTACCACATCAAGCGCTGTCTCGCGCCCTGTGTGGGGAAGGTGACGGAGGAGGACTACCGCGCGATGATCCGTGCCGTCCTGCTCTTTTTGGAGGGGCGGACGGATGATGTGGAGCGCGAGTTGGAGCACCGCATGAATCTTGCAGCGGAAGCCTATCATTTCGAGACAGCGGCGCGCCTCAGAGATCAGCTCAGTGCCGTACGCAAGGCGGCAGAGCGGCAGAACATCGTGACGGGGGCAGGTGATCAGGATGCCGTCGGCATGGCACGCTCGGCAGCGGGGGTCTGTGTGCAGATCTTTTTCATCCGCGGCGGCAAGATGATCGGGCGTGAGCACTTTCTTCTGCGCGGGAGCGAGGAGGAGAGCGACGCCGATATCCTGCGCGCATTCCTCGAACAGTATTACAATCAGGCGACATTTGTGCCGCGCGAGGTTCTGCTCCCGTGCGCGATTGATGCAGCGGGACAGGAGATCATCGAACGCTGGCTTGCGGAGAAAAA
>CALJPB010000008.1 GCA_937981305.1 uncultured Selenomonas sp. | reverse complement strand
GAACGGTTCCTTGACCAACTCGTTGAGGTACGGGATATGACGCGTGATTGTACCCGAGCACCAGTGCTCCGTCAGACTCGATGAGCAGAGGACGTACGGATACTCGTCCGGCGTACCGATCTTCTGGTACTTCGGCACACGCGGATAGATGACGCAGGGATTGAACTCGGTCTTCTGTCCCTCGTTCATCATGTTCTTCGTCGGGCTTTCGACCGGCTCATAGAACTCGGGCATGGGACCGTCTACAGGAACATAGGAGTGATCGCGCGTCTCTCCGTTCTCTACATCGCTGTATTCGGCGGCAAAGAGACGGGCAATGCCCTCGGCATTCATGCGGAATGGCTTCTGACCGCCCGGCGTGTTCGGACCCTGCGTGCGGTCGGCAACGTCGGGAACGTCGTAGCCGTCCCACATCCCCTTTGCTTCATCCCACCAGACGAGTGCCTGACCGGGACGAACCGGCTTGCCGTTCTCATCGCAGGAGGCACGGTTGTACAGCATATGGATGTTGTCAGGCCAGACCCATGCAAAGTTCGGGTAGATACCCATGTCGCCGTGGTCTTCCTGCCCGCGGCGCTTCGCCATGTGCACGCCGTCGCCGTAAACGCCCGTGAAGATCCACATGCCAGCCATCGTCGTGCCGTCGTCGCGGATCTCGCGGATGCCGCGCAGGAGATGCCCGTCCTTCAGATCGTAGCCGTTGCACTCTTTCATAATGTTCTCGACATAGGTCTGTCCATCGTCCGGATCGCCGTAGTTCCATGTGAGGAGCTTGATCGTGTTGTCCTTTGGATCCGTGGAGTCCTTGTAGAGTTCCACGATCCGCTTCCAGAGCTTGTCAATGATCCAGTAGTCGGGACGCGAGTCATTGGCGGGATCCGGCCCCTTCATGCGCCACTGAATCATGCGCATGGAGTTCGTCATCGTACCGTTGCGCTCGAGGTAGGAGGCAGCCGGCATAAAGATGACCTCGGTCTTGATGTCCGCCGGATTGTCGCCGGGGCGATCCCAGAACGCCGCTGTCTCGTTGATGAAGACATCCTGTACGATGAGTGTATCGAGATTCTTAAGCCCCTCGTTGACCACCGTCAGATTTGCGTTCGTCACCTGCGGGTTCTGTCCGCAGACGTAGATACACTTGACAATGCCCTCAATCGCCTTTTCAAACATGACATAGAGTGAGTCGTTGTGCGTGCCGTTACGGATCGGCAATGCGTTGAACATGTAATCGTTCGATGCATTTGCCGCATCACCGAACCATGCCTTGAGAAGGTTCTTGAGGTACTTCGCCTTGGCCGTACCGTTGTGGTGCGTCCATTTCGCAAGCGTATCGTCCGTGTGCGTCGGATATGCCAGATAGGCCGGATAGTACTGGAACATAATGCCGTAGTCCGTTGAGGACTGCACGTTCGGCTGTCCGCGCATCGCGTCAATGCCGCCGCCCGAGACACCGATGTTGCCCATGAGCAGCTGGATGATCGTAAAGCAGCGGATGTTTTCCACGCCGATCGTATGCTGGCACATACCGAGCGCATACATCATCACGGTCGGAGTAATCGTCGAGAAGAGTTCCGCCGCCTTCTGGATATCCGCCACGGGCATACCTGTGATCGCCGATGCCTTCTCAAACGTATAGCGCGAGAAATGCCGTGCAAGATGATCCATGACCGTGCCCGGGGTTGCAAGCGTGAGCGCCTTCATCGGTTTGCCGTTGCTGTCGAGCTTGTAGCCCCACGACTCCTTGTTGTACGTGCGCGTCTTCTCGTTGTATCCGGAGAAGATACCCGCATCGAAGTCAAAGTCATCGCGCAGGACACAGAAGGCGTTCGTATTGCGGCGCAGATAGTCGATATCGTATTTCTTGTTCTGAATAATATAATTGATAAGTGCTCCGAGGAATGCGATATCTGTACCGGGACGAAGCTGGAAGAAATGGTCTGCAACGCGCGAGGTACGGGTGTAACGTACATCGACATGAACGATGATGGCTCCGTTGTCCTTTGCCTCCATGACGTTCTTCATGCCCATTGGATGGCACTCCGCCATGTTCGACCCTTCGATCCAAACCATCTTTGCATGCTTGATGTTGTACCACGAGCCATTCATCGCGCCGCGCCCGAACGCCGCACTGAGTGCCGGCGGGGTTGTGGCATGGCAGACACGCGTCTGGTTGTCGAGCTTGACAACGCCGAGACCGCGCACCATCTTGATCAGCTGGTAGCACTCCTCGTTGTTGACCTGCGAACCGCCGATCAGTCCGATGGCATCCGTGCGGTTGCTCATGAACTTGTAGCCGTTCGCCTCGTCCTGACCGATCCAGTTCTCGTCACGGGCCTTCTTGATGGCACGCGCTGCGCGGTCGATTGCCTCCTCCCAGCTGATCTCCACCCAGTGATCGCTGCCGGGGGCACGGTACATCGGACACTTCGGACGCTCTGCCGAGTTCGGAATGTGACCGTAGCCAACCCCCTTCGGGCACAGCCCCCCGCGGTTGACCGGATGATCCGCCGCACCTTCGAGGTTGATCAGCTTGCCATCCTTGACATAGCCGAGCGTGCCACAGCCGCAAGCGCAGAAGTGGCAGACGGAGGTAAATTCGCGACCGCCCGTCAGCTTGTACTCTTTCGCCGCCGCCTCGACTTTACCGACGTCCAGACCGAGACTTGCAAGTGCCAGCCCGACGCCGCTTAGCCCGGTGGCTTTCAAAAAGTCACGTCTGCTAAGGTTCATCGTGATTCTCCTTTCATATCGGCGGAAATCCGCCGACAGGCTCTCCTAAACCTTATAAATGATTACATCTATGAAAAACGGGGAGCTCCCCTGTTTTCACCTAAAGAATGATGCGCTCCGGATTCGCATATACACAGAACGAACCGGGTGCCATACGCGCACACAGCGTAATGCCGAGCTTGCGTGCGACATCGAGCGAGAGTGTGGTCGGTACGGACTTCGCCGCGACCGCCCCGATGCCCATGCGCCCGAGCTTCAGCATCATCTCCGAGGAGCAGCGCCCGCTGAAGACGATGATTTTATCGGTAATCTCCACGTGATTTTTGAGTGCCCATCCATAGAGCTTGTCAAAGACATTATGACGGCCGACATCCTCACGGAAGACGAGGATTTTCTTGTTCTCCTGATCGTAAATGACCCCGCTGTGTACGCCGTTCGTCGTGTCGTGCGTCTTGGAGAGGCGCGCGAGCAGCTCATCCGCCGTCGCGAGAATGTCACTCGCGTGGAAGCGCACATCGCGCGGACGCTCGAAGATCTCCTCGGGGCGCAGCTTCAAGATTTTGCGTGCTGAGAAGTAGCGCGGATTCTTGACAGCTTCTTCCGCCCAACGCCGCGCGTCCTCCGTTGTTTTGACCGAGGCACGGAGGTGCTCCGGATCCACCGTCAGCTCCGTGATGTCGTCATACGTGCGGATGCGCCCCATCTGAGCGAGCATCCCGATGACAAGATCCTCGAAGTCAACGGGCGAGCAGAACGCCGTGGTGAAGTTCTCCCCGTTGAGGTCGATGTCGAAGTAGACCTCCTCGGAGGTATATTTATGATCCGCGACGAAGGTATTTTCCGCCGCGACATAGCGGGTTACGGGTACGTCGATAAAGTCACTGCGCTGAATTTCCATTTCCATTCCCAGTTCTTTCCATAGGTGTTGCGTGATTCCCTCGCAGATAAGTGCACGACCGATTGCAAAACCAAGTGTTCGCGCAGGGTTCATGCGGCAAGCTCTTACATTGTCAAAAACATCTCACCGTCTGCGCCGTAGAGCGGTCGCCCCATCAGGAAGAGCGCAAGGCGCACGGCAGTATCCATATCATCGAGGTCAAACGTCAGGACATCGGTATCAATGCTGCGGCCCTTTGCAAAATAAGCGACAATGCGTTCGTCAATTTCCGGTATTCCCAATCCACGGTCGAGCATAAACGTAGGAAGTGCGCCGCGTGAGCGGCTTTCCGTGATATATAAATCTAAACTATCGCTGTCCATTTGTGCGATAAGATTCTGAAAATCTTTGCGAGACGTAGTCCGCTGCTGAATAAAATATCCAGAGGGTGAACTAACCGCGACCGCCTCCGCCCCCGCCGCCGAGAAACGCGCCGTATCCTTCCCCTCTGTGTCCAGATTAAACCCGTGGCTGTCGCTCTTGATGACTGCAGTGCGCACACCGCGCCGCACGAGCAGCGGGATGAGTTTTTCAATAAATGTCGTCTTCCCCGTCCCCGAGGCAGGTGCGGCAACGGAAAGAATGGGCTTTGTCCGCTGCTCGTTCGCAAGCCGCCCGAGAGCAAGGCGATAGGCGGCGGGCGTGTTCACGTTGAAGAAGAGCCCCGCATCCACCGTGAGTGGAACTTCCCGCACGGCGAGTTCCCTGAGGATGATGCCGAGCTTACGGTCGCCGCGTGCAATCGCCGTACCAAACACCGCACCCGCATCCCGTCGGTAGAGTGCGGCAAGCGGCTGCCAATAGCCGCTGAGCGTCGGCAGAATGACCTGCATGTCGCCGTTCGCATATGGCAGAAGCGTCCGCACGAGTTCAAAATCATAGAAGGGCATATCGCCCGAGAGGACGAGCGACCACTCCGTCTCCGCCGCCGACAGACCTGCGGCAATTGCCGCCGCAGGCCCCTGCGCAGGGATTTCATCCGCGACGAGCATCGCTCCGTACTCTGCGGCAAGTGTCGTGAGTTCTTCCCGCGTGCCCTCTGCGGCGAGGACAATGCTGTGGAATCCCGCCGCACGCCCTTTGCGAAGCGTGCGTGCAAGCAGCGGCTCGCCGTCCAGCGGGAGGAATCTCTTGTCCTGTCCCATGCGCGTGCTCTTGCCGCCCGCCGCAACAATGAGTGTGATGTCCTTGAGATTCATCGTGCGCATTCGCCCGTGTCGCCGCGCAGGATCTCAATGCCGTGCTGCAGCTGCGGCAGGATGAAGCCAAGACACTCGCGCACCGCCTTCTCACTGCCCGGCAGGTTGACGATCAGTGAGCGTTTCCGAATGCCCGCCGCCGCACGCGTGAGCATGGCACGCGGAGTCACCTGCATGGAGAGTGCCCGCATTGCCTCGGGGATGCCGGGTGTCTCGCGCTCGATGACCTCTCGCGTTGCCTCGGGGGTCACATCCCGCACAGAGAAGCCCGTGCCGCCTGTCGTGAGGATCAGCCCAACACCGCGCTGTGCCCAGAGCTCCATCTCGCGCTTGAGCTCCTCCTTCTCATCGGGGACGATGTTAAAGCCCGCGACATGATACCCCGCCTCGGTCAGCATCTCGCGAATCGCCGCACCGCTCTTATCCTCGCGCTCGCCGCGCGCCCCCTTGTCGCTCGCCGTAATCACAGCGGCATCGAGCGGGATCTTCTCTGTCGTGATCTCCATTTTGTCCCCGACCGTCACCCAACCGCCGTGGAGCACGCGTGCAAAGACACCCTCGCGCGGCATGATGCAGTCGCCGACCTGCTGATAGATCTGACAGTGGCTGTGGCACTCCTTGCCGATCTGCGTGATCTCAAGAAAGACATCCCCGACGCGCAGACGCGTACCGACGGGCAGCTCCTTGAATCGGAATCCCTCGGCAACGACATTCTCTCCAAATGCACCAAAGTCCACATCCGCGCCGCGTGCACGGAAATCGTCGATCTCACCAAGACCGAGAAGGCTCACCTGACGGTGCCAGTCGCCCGCATGGGCATCGCCGTCGATGCCGAACTCCGTCATGAAGAAAACGCGATCCAACGCGTGCTTCTGCGTCCCGCGCTTCTCACTGATGCAGAGCGCCCGAATCTCTCCCATATTAACCCCCTACCTGATACATGGCGCGACGGTCGCGCGTCTCACTGTCCATCTCGAAATAGTGTTCCTCCGGCTTCTGCCAGACCGCATGGGCGATTGCATCCGCAAGCTGCGCATCCGTCGCCCCGCCGCGCAGGAGCGCACGCGTATCAAGCCCCGCGCTGCTGTAAAGACAGAGCTTTAGGAAGCCCTCTGCCGTCAGGCGCACACGGTTGCACGTATCACAGAATTTATGCTCCATTGCATCAATAAAACCGAGTGCCCCACGGAATCCGGCGGGCTGTACGTACGTAGCAGGCCCTTTGGGGACGGCGCGTCCATGCGTCGCCTCTCCGACGGGCAGAAGTGCTCCGAACGCCGCTTTGAGCCGTGCCCGCACCTCGTCCATCGGTACACCGCGATACCCCTCCGTGCGGGCGCAGCCGAT
>CALJPB010000007.1 GCA_937981305.1 uncultured Selenomonas sp. | reverse complement strand
GCCTTTGCCCGTGCCAGCGTATTGACAAGTGCGCTCGAGTCGATGGATGCGACAACGAGGCAATTCGCACCGTTCGCGATCATGTTCTCGATCTGCGAAACCTGTGCCTGAACATCGTCCTCCGCATACTGCAGGTCAACCTCGTAGCCAAGTTCCTCCAGCTTCTGCTTCATATTCGCACCATCCTGAATCCAGCGTTTGGACGACTGCGTCGGCATCGCAACGCCGACGCGCTTGCCGTTCGACGATGCCTTCGCCTCGTTGCCCACGGCCTTGTCGCCGATGCCGCATCCCGCTGCTGCAATCAGCATGAAGCACGCCGTCACGAACGCGATGATTTTCTTGATGTTCTTCATGGAATATGCCCTTCTAACTAATTATTTTCCCGTGCAGATCTTCATCATGTGTTCGAACACATATCGAGCTATAAAATATCATTTTGAATCTTTCTTGTCAATAACAAAATAGTCTTTTTCTTCGGAAAACAATGCATTTAAACGATAAAAATACGATAACATGATGATAAACATTGAAAAAATCTTGAAAATCGATATAACAGGTGCAAACAAGGCGTGAGTACGATGATTACCACGAAAACAATATCCCGAATCAATCGGTTCTTCTACAGGTACAAAAAAGCCCCCATATACACATTTCCTCTGCGTATACGGGAGCGAGGGAAGGTCTCTCCCTGTTCTGTTATTGGCTTAGATCTTCAAAATGATGGAAACCGCCCTCTCAGCATCGGCAACAGCAGAAGCGCAAGAGCAGCGTTCACGATCCCCTCCATGATGAGTCCCGGTGAGGACGCAAGCGCGGCGGGCAGGCTCGCGTAGAGCACCGCACCCGCAAGGGTATATGCCGCTGCCATCCAGAGACTTGAGAGGAGGAGAGACACAACGACACTGATGCGGGGAGCGATCACATCTCCCCTGCGCCCGATGCGACAGACAATCTCCGCCATGATGAATTTGATGACGAGCGTCGGCACAATCCAAATGGCAAAGCCCCCCAGAAGGTCGGCAAGCGCCGAGCCAATGCACGCAGCAACGAGGGTGCTGCGGCGCGGTGCAAGCAGCGCAAGCAGAAAGATCACCGCATCGCCGAGATGTGCGTAGCCGAGCGGGATCGGGATGTGCGGCAGATAGGTCGCGACAAAGACGAGCGCCGTCATAAGCGCGGTAAAGACGAGTTCTTGGGTGTGAAACGCATTTTTGTACTGCATGATATCAAATCTCCTTTTGTATATCATAGCATTCACCCTATTAAAATTCAATGACAATAGTCAAAACACCAAGCAAAAACCCATGACACAGTGCCAAAGGACACAGCAGTCATGGGTTTTGTCATCCGTAAATGTTTACGACAAGATGCGTACGAGGTAGGTGAGCGAGTCCGACCAGAGCAGAACGCCGAGGAGAACAAGCACAATGCCCGCCGCCTGTTGAATGCGCGGCAGATACTGATAGAACGCGCGTAGCTTCATGATGTGCCGCCGCCATATCACGGCAAGCAGGAAGAACGGTACGGCAAAACCGAGACTGTAGACAAAGAGCAGAAGCGCTCCCGTCGAAGCGGTCGCCGTATCGCCCGCATAGAGGAGAATCGTCGCGAGCATGGGGCCGGTGCACGGTGTCCAACCAAGCGTAAAACCGCAGCCGAGGAGGAACGCGCCCCCAATGCCGTCAAAGCCGCGCCGCTGAAACGGGCGGTACTCACGCAGGAGCAGAGGAATCCGTATCCAGCCCGTCATGAAAAGCCCCATGACGATAATCAGCACAGCCGCTCCCTGCCGCAGCAGTTCCTGATAGGAGAAGAGCCACGCGCCGATCAGCGACGCCGATGCGCCGAGCAGAACAAAGACGAGGGTAAATCCCGCAAGGAATGCGGCCGTATTCGCATACAGCCGCCGCGCCTCACCGCCGTCCTGCTGACTGTTCTTCGCGAGAATCAGCGAGAACGTGGGCAGAAGCGGCAGGACACACGGCGAGATGAACGAGAGAAAGCCTGCGAGGAATGCCCCGCCGAACAGGGTCATTTCCATACGGTTCGCCCTCCGCGTGTCACGCTTTTAGAGCTTGCCGATGACATCTTCCAGTTCCTCTTTCGTCACGCCGCCCGTCTTGCGATAGGCAACCTTGCCCTCCTTGTCCACGACGACGGTCGTCGGGATTGCGCGTACACCGTAGAGTGTCGCCGCCGTCCCCTTCGTATCGAGCACGACGGGCAGATCCGCCTTGCGCTCCTGCATGAATTTCTGCACGGGCGCAGCATCCTCCTGCAAATTGACCGCGTAGAAATCCACCGCATCCTTGTGCGCCGCATGGAACGCCGCGAGATCGGGAATCTCCGCCTGACAGGGCGGGCACCACGTCGCCCAGAAGTTGATGATGTAGGGCTTGCCCTTCGCCTCGACGGCAACATCCTCGCCCGCGAGGTTCTTGAGCGTGAACGTCGGCGCAGCCTCACCGCGCTGCCCCGAGCCCTTCCCCTGTTCGGTGGACGACTGTGCCTTTGCCGTCGCGCCCTGATCTGCGCTGTTGCTCGTGCCGCAGCCCGCAATCATGCTGACTGCAAACGCCGCCGCAAACAGTGCCGTATATCTTTTCTTCATAGGGTTTCCTTTCTAAAGGTCAAAATTACCCAGCTCATACTGCGTCACGGAAAGAGCCGTAAGAGCCGCCGTCTCCGCGCGCAGAATCAATCGTCCAAGCGAAACGGACTGCGCCCCCGCCGCTCGGATTGCCGCCGCCTCGGCGGGGGAAAATCCGCCCTCCGCACCGACGATCAGAAGAACGCGCCGCGCATCGACGGAGCGCAGTACCGTACGCATGGACTGCGTGTGCTCCCCCTCATAGCAGAACACAGCAGCCGTATCAGGTGCGTCAAAAAATGCCGCATCCCGCAAGAGCATAGAGAGCGGCATAATCTCAGCAACACGCATCAGAACACTGCGCCCGCACTGCTTTGCCGCCTCATCGGCAATCTTCTGCCAGCGTGCGG
>CALJPB010000006.1 GCA_937981305.1 uncultured Selenomonas sp. | reverse complement strand
TCTGGACGCGTGCAAAGTCCGAGATCAAGCCGGAGGAGTACAACGATTTCTTCCGTGACCAGTTCCACGAGTGGGAAGCACCGATGGAGGTGTTCCACACGAAGGCAGAGGGGACGGTCGAGTACACGGCGCTCCTTGAGATTCCTGCGCGTGCGCCGTTCAACCTCTATCAGGCGGACTACGAGCCGGGGATTCAGCTCTACTCGCGCCATGTGTTCATCATGGACAAGTGCAAGGATCTCCTGCCGGACTATCTGCGTTTCGTCAAGGGGCTTGTGGACTCCCCCGACCTCTCGCTCAACATCTCGCGTGAACTGTTGCAGCAGAGCCGCGAGCTCAAGACCATCGGGCGCGCACTTGAGAAAAATGTGCTCAAGACGCTCGGCAAGAAACTCGAGAAAAACCGTGAGGACTACGAGAAGTTCTGGAACGAATACGGCCGTATGCTGAAGATCGGCGTCTACAACAGTATGTACGCGGGGCGCGATACGGTGGACAAGCTGAAGGATCTCCTGCTCTTCCACAGCTCGAAGGAGGGGACGCTCGTCTCCCTCAAGGAGTATGTTGCGCGGATGCCGGAGAGCCAGAAGAGCATCTACTACGCGACGGCGAAGGATCAGGCGACGATTGAGCAGCTGCCGCAGATGGAGCAGCTGCGTGAGCGCGGGCTGGAGGTGCTGTTCCTGCTCGACCCCGTGGACGAGTTCGCGATTGAGACGGTGCATGAGTACGAGGGGAAGAATTTCCACTCGATCAGCCGCGGCGACTTGGGTCTCGAGGATGCGGAGAGTGAGGCGGCGAAGAAGGAGACGGAGGACATCGCCAAGGCGAACGACGATCTCATCAAGGATGTGAAGGAAGCCATCGGGGATAAGATCGCCGAGGTGAAGCTCTCGCAGCGGCTGCGCTCAAGCGCGGTCTGTCTGGTCGCGGATGAGGCGGGACCGTCGCTGTCGATGGAGCAGACCTTTGCCGAGATGAACAATCCGATGTTCAAGGCACGGCGCATCCTTGAGATCAACCCGCATCACGATCTCTTTGCGAAGCTGAAAGAGGTGCACGCGGCGGGCAAGGACAGCGAGGAGTTCAAGGACTACTGCGACCTGCTCTATACGCAGGCACTGCTGATTGAGGGTATCCTGCCGGAGAATCCCGTCGCCTTTGCGCAGAAGCTCGCAAAGATGATGGCTAAATAAGGAGAAGCCGTGGAAGTCGAACTCTTTTCATCGCAGTTCTTTGTGGCACTCTTTTCGATCATCGTGCTCGATCTCGTGCTCGCGGGGGATAATGCCGTCGTCATTGCAATGGCATCCAACCGACTGCCCGCGCACCTCCGAAAACGTGCGATCTACGTTGGTACGGCGGGGGCGATTGTCATCCGTCTGATCATGACGTACTTCGCCGTGCAGCTGCTCTCTGTGCCCTACTTGCAGGCACTCGGGGGGCTGGTGCTGCTGCCGATTGCCGTGAAGCTGATGAAGCCGTCGGGCGGCGAGGAACATATCGAGGCGGCAGAGACGTTTGCAGGAGCGGTCAAGACGATCATCATCGCCGATGCGGCAATGGGGATCGACAATGTGATTGCGATTGCGGGCGCATCGCACGGTGATTTTTTGCTCGTCGTTCTGGGGCTTCTCATCAGCATCCCTATTGTGGTCGGCGGCAGTCAGCTGATCGGCACGCTGATGGACAAATATCCCGTGCTTGTGGTGCTTGGCACGGCAATTCTCGGATGGACGGGCGGCGCGATGATTGTACATGACCGCACGATTGGTGTCATGCTCCTAGAGGCGGCACCGCAGGCGGCCTATCTCCTGCCCGCAGCACTTGCGGGTGCGGTGTGCGGCATCGGCGGCTATTTGCAGCGGAGAAAATGATATGGTCGGACTTGTGATTGTGACGCACAGCGCGACACTCGCGCACGGTATCGCCGAGACCTGCCGCATGATGGCAAAGGACGCGCGCATTGCGATTGCGGGCGGCATGGAGGACGGCGGTTTCGGGACGAGCTATGCGCGGATCGTTGCGGCGATCAACGCGGTGTACGGTGCGGATGGGGTTGTCATTCTCGTGGACACGGGAAGTTCCATTCTCACGGTCGAGACGATCCTTGAGGAGATGTCGGAGCGTCGTCTGCGCATGGCGGACTGTCCCGTTGTCGAGGGAAGTGTTGTGGCAGCGATTGCTGCGGTCTGCGGCGGCAGCCTCGATGAGGTTGTCCGTCGTGCGGAGGAGACCCGCAGTGCGGTCAAGATTGACGATTGACAGCACGAATCCATAGTGTTACAATAGCATATGAACGATGCTCTTTGAGGCGGGGTGCAAATCCCCACCGGCGGTACAGCCCGCAAGCCACTCGTGAGAGCGGCACGATTCGGTGAAACTCCGAAGCCGACAGTGAAGAAGGTACTTTCCTTCGCAGTCTGGATGAGAAAAGGCGCGTCTATGAAAGGAAGCACAGATAAGATGTTATCAGTGCGGTCTTGGGACGATTTATGTGCCGCCGGAGGAGGATTCTTCCGGCGGCATTTTTATTTGAAATGGGATTGCTATGAACGACATTGACGAATCCTATATGCGCGAGGCTCTGCGGATCGCGGAGTATGCGCGCGGGCGTACGGCACCGAACCCGCTTGTCGGCGCGGTCGTCGTACGGGATGGCACGATCATCGCGAGCGGGTGGCATCGCGCAGCGGGCGAGCCGCACGCGGAGATTCATGCGCTGCGGATGGCGGGGGAACTCGCACGCGGCGCGACCCTCTATGTGACGCTCGAACCGTGCGCCCATCACGGGCGTACAGGTCCATGCGCCGAGGCGGTGATCGCGGCGGGGCTCAAGCGCGTGGTTGTTGCGCTCTGTGATCCGAATCCGCTCGTTGCTGGACGGGGACTTGCCCTTCTCAAGGAGGCGGGCATCGAAGTTGTAACGGGCGTGTGTGAGGCAGAGGCACGGCGGCAGAACGAGGTATTCCTCAAATGGGTGACCCGGAAACGCCCCTTTGTCACGCTCAAGACGGCCATGACGCTCGATGGCAAGATCGCAAGCCATACGGGGGCATCACAGTGGATCACAGGGGAGGCGGCACGTAGACGCGTGCACGAGTACCGAGACACACACGATGCGATTTTGGTCGGCATAGGTACGGTTCTTACGGATGATCCGAGTCTCACAACGCGCCTGACCGACCGCATGGGACACAATCCTCTGCGCATTGTACTCGACTCTGAGGCGCGCACATCGCTCGATGCAAAACTTGTGACGGACTGCGCAGCACCGACTTTGATCGTCGTGAGTGAGCGTGCCGACCAGCGGCGCGTCAGGCTTCTTCATGCGTGCGGTGTGGAAACGCTGACCCTTGGTGCGGAGCGTGTGGACATCGCCGCTCTGCTCGACGATCTCGGTGCACGTGAGATTACATCGCTTTTTGTCGAGGGCGGCGGAACGGTCAACTGGTCATTCCTCGCGGGTGGCTATGTGGATAAGGTGCACGCCTTTATCGCCCCCATGCTGATGGGGGGCGCAGCAGCAAAAACGCCTGTGGGCGGCACGGGCTTTGACAGTCCGCAGACGGCACTGCACCTTGCGGATGTGACGGTGGAGCAGATCGGTGCGGACATCCTCGTCACAGGTTATCCGCGTGTAGATGCAGAGTGAGGGGGCGGCATGTTTACAGGAATTATCGAGGAGGTCGGCACCTTTGGCGGACTTTCGGGCGGCAATATCACGATTGGGGCAAAGCTCGTCCAATCGGACGCGCACATCGGTGACAGCATTGCCGTCAATGGGATTTGCCTTACGGTGACGCAGTTCGACGCGCACGGATTTCGAGCGGCGGTCATGCCCGAGACCGTACGGCGCACGTCGCTTGCGGGGCTCATGCGCGGTGCGCCGCTCAATCTTGAGCGTGCGCTGCTTCCGACAACGCGCCTCGGCGGACACTTTGTCAGCGGGCACATCGACGGTGTGGGCGAGATCACGGAGGTGCGCGAGGAGGGCAATGCGATCCTGATGACGGTTGCGGCAGACGCTGCAATTCTGCACGGGATTGTCGAGAAGGGCTCGGTTGCGCTTGACGGTATCAGTCTTACGGTCGCGCGGGTGGGGGCGGCGGATTTTACCGTCAGTCTGATCCCGCACACGCGCACGGTGACGAATCTCGGCGTAAAGCGCATCGGCAGCCCGCTGAACATTGAGACGGACATCCTTGGGAAATACGCGCTGAAACTCCTCGGCGGCGAGAACACTGCTGTGAGAAGTACAGGGCTTACACGGGATTTCCTTTTGCAGCATGGATTTTAGAGGCGTTCGCGTGGGACTTGCATCGCAGAAACATCATATTCACAATACTTTAGGAGAGATAGTATGTCAGATTTTGCAACGATTGAACAGGCAGTCGAGGACATTAAGAGCGGCAAGATGCTCGTTGTTGTGGACGATGAGTATCGTGAAAATGAGGGCGATATCATTGTCGCTGCGGAAAAACTCACGCCCGAGCATATGAATTTCATGGCGACGTATGCGCGCGGGCTGATCTGCACGCCGATCGTCGGCAGCCGTCTCGACGAGCTCGAGATCGGGCAGATGGTGGAGAACAATACGGATAACCACGAGACAGCCTTTACGGTCAGCGTCGACGCCTACGATACCACAACGGGCATCTCCGCATTTGAGCGCTGCCATACGGTGAAGATGCTGATCGACCCTGCGGCAAAGCCGTCGAGCTTCCGCCGCCCCGGTCATGTCTTCCCCCTGCGCACGGTTGAGGGCGGGGTCCTGCGCCGCGCGGGACATACAGAGGCAACGACGGATCTCGCACGCATGGCGGGGCTTTTCCCTGCGGGCATG
>CALJPB010000005.1 GCA_937981305.1 uncultured Selenomonas sp. | reverse complement strand
AGGCACTCTGCACGGATCACAACGATGATCCCGCACATGCATCGCGTCCGTTTGATAAGAACCGCTCGGGGTTCGTCATGGGCGAGGGAGCGGGGCTTGTCGTGCTTGAGACGCTCGAACACGCAGAGGCGCGCGGCGCACACATCTATGCCGAGCTCGTCGGCTATGGCTCTAACTCCGACGGTTATCACATTACGAGCCCAGCGCCGCATGGCGAATATCAAGCGAAGTGCATGAAGTATGCTCTCGACGATGCGGGACTTCGCCCGGAGGACATCGACTATATCAATGCACATGGCACCTCCACGCACATGAACGATCTTTGTGAGACCGAGGCGATCAAGACGGTCTGGGGAAATGCGGCAAAGGATGTCGCAGTCTCCTCGATCAAGTCGATGACGGGACATCTTCTTGGCGCCGCGGGCAGTGTTGAGTTGATTGCGTCGGCACTTGCGGTCGAGAATGATATGCTTCCCCCGACGATCAACTATGAGACTCCGGATGAGGGGCTCGATCTTGACTATGTACCCAATCAGTCTCGTGCAAAGACTGTGCGTGCGGCGATTTCGAACTCCTTCGGCTTCGGCGGGCACAATGCCTGTCTCGTCGTCAAGAAGTATCAGAAGTAAAACAATGGCATATGAAATGACAGAGGAAAGACGCGCAGCTCTTGTGCGTCTTTCTGTTCACATGAATGTAACATTTGATAATATTTCTCTGTTAGATGAGGCGTTGACGCATCCGTCTTATACCAATGAAGCGAAAGATGCTATTCCTCATAACGAGCGTCTGGAGTTTCTGGGCGATGCAGTGCTGGAGCTTGCCTCCAGCACCTATTTGTATGCGCACTTTCCGGACTGTACCGAGGGAGAGCTCACGAAGATGCGTGCGAGTCTCGTCCAGAGTGAGACACTGGCACGCCTTGCCCGGCAGCTTGACCTCGGCAGCTATCTTCTCCTCGGACGCGGAGAGCTTTTGGGTGGGGGAACTGATCGGCAGAACAACCTTGAGAATGCTTTTGAGGCGGTGATCGGTGCGGTCTATCTGGACGGCGGCTGGGAGATGGCGCAGGACTATGTGACGCGTCAGCTTGCCTCTGAGCTTCCTCTCGTACAGCGCAGTCATGTATCGCACGACTATAAGACCGCATTGCAGGAGCATATCCAGCAGAAACGCCATGTGAGCATTTCCTATGAGCTGATCGGTGAGACCGGTCCCGATCATGACAAACGCTTTACCACGCGTGTCCTCATCGCGGGAGAGGCGATGGGGGAGGGGACGGGTCGCAGCAAGAAGGAGGCGGAGCAGCAGGCGGCAGCGGCGGCACTTCATCGGATCAAGCATGGCTGAACGCATCGGTTCTTCCTTAAAATCACATAAACTTCACAGTGCAGAGGATATCATTTCTTGACATTTTTTCTCCGCTTCGATAATATGATTCTGTAATGGCAGGGAGTCCATGCGGACACCTGCCCTTCTTCATCCATGTGTTTAAAAACAGTAGCAAGGGAATGGGAAAGAGGAGGTTTTTTATTTGTTTGAGAACAAAAGAGGGCTTGGTGTTCTCATCGCTGCGATCTTCGTGCTTGGCACGCTTCTGTCCGGCTGCGGCGGCAAGCAGGCAGGCGGCGCGCGTCCGACTGCAGTCAAGGCGATGAATGCCCTGCGTCAGGATACGCCGCTCACGCATATCTACGCGGGGCAGATCATGGGCACGGACGAGGTGAAGATCCAGTCGCGTGTCTCCGGCAATATCGTGGAAAAATACATTGTGGGCGGACAGCCCGTCTCGGCAGGGCAGCCGCTCTACCGCATCGACTCCCGTCAGTATGAGAGCGCACTCCTTCAGGCCAAGGCAGTCCTTGCACAGTCCGAGGCGACGCTGAACAATGCACGCACGGATCTCGCACGTTATCAGCAGCTCTATGCGAGTGCGGCAGTGTCCGAGCAGACCCTTGCCACGCAGCAAGCGCAGGTGAATGCCTATGAGGCTGTCGTTGCGGCAAACGCGGCTCTCGTGCGTCAGGCACAGGAAAACCTCGATGATACCGTGATCTATGCCCCCATGTCGGGACAGCTCTCCGTCGATGATGTGGCGATGGGCACATTTGTCTCGGCGGGAACGACGACGCTCGTCTCGATGGGGACATCGAATCCGATCTTTGCCCAGTTCAGCCTCTCGGAGAACGAGTATCTGGATCTTGTGGAACAGGCGGCAAAGACCGGCGGCATCGGTGCGGTTGTGGTGGAGCTGACGCTCTCGAACGGCTCGAAGTATCCGATCATCGGGCACATTGTGACCTCGGATCGCGCACTTGCGGCACAGACGGGCACGCTCACGGTCAAGGCACTCTTTGACAATCCGGACGGGCTGCTCCTGCCGGGTATGTTTGCGCGTGTCAGCCTCATTGGTGACACGATTCCAAATGCGATCCTTGTGCCCGAGCGTGCCGTGCAGCAGCTGCTCGGCAAGTCCTTTGTCATGCTCGTAGGACCGGATAACAAGGCGGTTGCCCGCACCGTCACGCTTGGCGATAAGATCGGCAGCTACTACATCGTCAAGGACGGTCTCGACACCTCGGACATTGTCGTGGTCGAGGGACTGACGACGCTTCAGGAGGGGGGCGATCTTGCCGTGACAATGGTGACACCGGATGAGATGGGATTCTCGCTTGAGGCGGATACCTCCAACTTTAACACGCGTGAGCTCACGCCCGCGAAGTAAGGAGGAAATCCTTTGGCAAAATTTTTCATCCATCGACCGATCTTTGCGATTGTCATTGCGGTGATGATCGTCATCATCGGTACGATCGCGGGGCTCTCACTGCCAATCGCGCAGTATCCGCAGATCTCGCCGCCGACGGTTGCGGTGTCGGCGAACTATACGGGCGCAAGTGCCGCCGTTGTCAATGAGACGGTGGCGCAGGTCATTGAGGAGCAGATCAACGGTACGCAGGGGATGGACTACATGAGCTCCACCTCTGATGATACGGGGCGTTACAGCCTCTCTGTTACGTTCGATGTCGACACGGACGGCGATATGGATGCCGTCAAGGTGCAGAACAATGCGGCGGGGGCAAACGCCAGCCTGCCGTCCTCCGTGCAGTCGGCGGGCGTTACGACGCGCAAATCCTCGGGGCAGATGGCGTACTTCGTCTCACTGTACTCCGAGGACGGAACCTATGACCGCGCCTTCATGAAGAACTATGCAACGCTCTACTTCCTCGATGCGATTAAGCGCGTCAGCGGCGTGGGCGAGGTGCAGGTATTCGGTGCCGACTATGCGATGCGCGTCTGGATGAACCCCGACCGCCTCGCCGAGCTTGGTCTGACCGTTTCGGACATTACACGGGCAATCAACGAGCAGAACGTACAGGCTCCTGCCGGCATGGTCGGCGGTATGCCGACGCAGAACGGGCAGGAGAAGCAGTTCACAGGCAAGGTACAGGGGCGTCTGACCACTCCTGAGGAGTTTGGAAACGTCATCATTGCCTCGGGCAAGGACGGCACATTCGTCCGCTTGAAGGATGTTGCACGTATTGAGACCGGTCAGCGTCAAAATAATATTGTTGCGAAATTTAACGGCTATCCCGCCGTTGGTTTCGGCATTCAGCTGACCTCCGATGCGAACGCCATGATTACCCTTGCGGAGGTGCGCAAGATCCTAGAGGAGGCGGAGAAGACCTTCCCTCCCGGACTCAAGATGAAGTCGGTCTTTGACAGTACCGACTACATCAACGCATCCATTAAGGAGGTTGTGCATACCTTCCTCGAGGCACTGCTGCTCGTCGTGCTTGTCATCTTCCTCTTTTTGCAGAGCTGGCGCGCGACGCTCATTCCGCTGCTCGCCGTGCCTGTGTCCCTTATCGGTACATTTGGCGCGTTCGTCCTTCTGGATTTCTCGATCAATACACTGACGCTCTTTGCGATGGTGCTTGCCATCGGTCTTGTCGTCGACGATGCGATCGTCGTCATCGAGAACGTCGAGCACCATATGGAGAGTGGGCTTTCGCCGATTGATGCGACGGAACGCGCGATGTCCGAGGTGCAGGGGCCTGTTGTCGCGATTGCCTTCGTGCTTGCGGCAGTCTTTGTCCCCGTTGCCTTCCTCGGCGGCATGATGGGCGTGCTCTACAAGCAGTTTGCACTCACGATTGCAATTTCGATGGCGATTTCCGCCTTTGTCGCGCTGTCGCTGACCCCGGCGCTCTGTGCGCTCATGCTAAAGCCCAAAAAGGAGAATGGGGAAAAGAGCGCACTCGACCGCTTCTTTGACCGATTCAACAACTGGTTTGATGCGACGCGCAAGGGCTATGTTGGCATCGTCAGCAAGTTTATCCGCAAATCGAAGGTTGCCGTTATCTTCCTGCTCATCGTCTGTGGGCTTACGGCGATCATCTATCGGAATCTGCCGTCCACATTTGTCCCCGAGGAAGATCAGGGCTACCTGATGATCGCAATTCAGCTGCCGCCGGGCACGTCCACGAACCAGACGCAGAAGACCGTGGACAAGATCCAGCAGGCGGCACAGCGCGAGATCAAGGGGCAGAGTGCCGTCATGTCCATCAACGGCTTCGATATCCTCGCGGGCGGTGCGAACTCCAACGGTGCCGTCGTGTTCGTCGGCATGAAGGACTGGTCGCAGCGTGCAGGGCTCGCTGAGTCCGTTGCCGCTGCGGTTGGCACGATGTTCCGCGTCGGCGCGATGGAGGCACCCGAGGCTCTCGTCATCGCCATCAATCCGCCCGCTCTGCCGGGGCTTGGCAATGTCGGCGGCTGGTCGCTCCAGCTGCAGGACATGAGCGGACATTCCGACACCGAGCTCAACGACATCGTGAATGCGATTCTTGCCGAGGCGAATACGCGTCCCGAGCTGCGGGGCGTGCGCTCGACATTTAAGATCAATGCGCCGAGCTATCAGTATGAGATTGACCGCGAGAAGGTCAAGAATCTCGGCGTTCAGCTCTCGGATGTATTCACGGCACTGCAGGTCAACTTTGGCGGCTATGAGGTGAATGACTTCAACCAGTTCGGGCGCACCTACAAGGTCGTCCTGCAGTCTGATGTGACCTATCGCACCGAGGCGGAGGCGGCGAAGTTCGTCTTTGTCAAAAACTCGCAAGGCGGCATGGTACCGCTTGATACACTGCTTCGGCCAAAACTTACCACGGGACCGACGCAGATCAGCCGCTTTAACGGCGCACGCTCAATCACATTCCAGGGGAGCTCCGGCAGCGGATACAGCTCGGGCGAGGCGATGAACGCCATCACCGAGATCGTGCAGAAGCACGCAGGCTCCGGATTTAGCATCGAATGGTCGGGGCAGAGCCGTGAGGAGAAAAAGTCGGCGGATTCGACCATGCAGGTGCTTGCACTCTGTCTGGTCTTCGTCTTCCTCTGCCTTGCTGCACTCTATGAGAGCTGGAGCGTACCATTTGCCGTGCTCTTCACGGTGCCGACCGGTATCTTCGGGGCACTCTTCTCCGAGTACATCCTCGCGACGATCTTCGGTACGATCGGGATTCCGGCGGCGGGCTATCAGAACAGCGTCTATATGCAGATCGGTGTCATCATGGTCATCGGTCTTGCAGCAAAGAACGCGATCCTGATCGTCGAGTTCGCAAAGATCCGTGTCGATCGCGGTATGGATCCACTCAAAGCGGCGATCCAGGCGGCGGGGCTGCGTCTCCGTCCGATCCTCATGACCTCGTTCGCGTTCATCATCGGCTGTCTGCCTCTGTGCATGGCATCGGGTGCAGGTGCTGCGGCGCGTAACGGCATGGGCGTCGCCGTTGTCGGTGGTATGCTCTTTGCTACCATTCTTGGGATTTTCCTCATTCCCGTGTTCTATGTCATTGTCGACCGCATCTCGCGTATGCTCGGCCTCGGCAAGAAGGCAAAGACCCGCACGGCGGATGACTACATGTAACCATAAAAAAATTCCCCTTTATGGGGAATTTTTTTATGGGATGAATACATATTGAATTAGTATCATATAGACCGCCGTTCCGCCTGCAATCGAGAGCAGCATCTGGCGAAATTTCAGATGAAGAACCGCAGTCATGAGAATTCCCGCAAGCTCAGGCAGACCGTGCGTGCCGCTGAGAAAGCTCGTATCCTTCAGACAGTAGACGATGAGCATACCGAAGACGGCGGCGGGGAGCACATTGCCGAGGTAGCGAATGATGGGCGGCGTCGGCTTCTTCTCTGAGAGCAGGAGGAAGGGAAGGGCTCGCGTGAGTACGCTTGCAAGTGCACAGAGTGCGATGGTGATACATTCCTCGGGGAATGTCATGCCGTCCATCTCCCCTCGATGAGCGGGCGCGCCGCGAGGCAGCCCACAAGGATGATGAACATGGTCGGCAGCATGAATGCGTCCGGCCCGAAGACGGAGAGCGCGATGCCCGCCGCCGCGAGTCCGAGGATGCCCGTATAATGCTGCGGATCGTTCATCCACTGCTCGATGAAGATGACGACGAAGAGCGCCGTCATCGCGAACTCGATGCCCTCCGTATTGATGGGCAGCTGCGTGCCGACCAGTCCGCCGATGGTCGCGCCCGCGACCCAATAGAGCTGGTTCAGTAGGGTGACAAAGAACATGAACCAGCCCGCATCAATGCCCTGCGGAATCTTTGCCGTGTAGTTGATTGAGAAGGATTCGTCGCACATCCCATAGATGAGATAGGGCTTCTTCCATCCCGTGCCGCGATATTTCTCAAACATCGAAATGCCGTAGAAGATATGCCGCCCCTGCACCATGAATGCGAGCAGGAAGGTCTGAAAGGGGGAAAATGGGCTGAGGAGCAGCGCCGTCGCAATGAACTCAAGCGAGCCGCCGAAGATGAGCGCGCTCATCGCCATTGGATACCAGAACGAGAACCCCGAGACATTCGTATAGATGCCGTATGCGAGTCCGAGAAAGAGAAAGCCCGCGAGGATGGGGACGGTGAAGGGGAAGGCGGCACGCAGGGCTGCGAGACGCGGATCGCCCATGTGTGTCATGCCTTGCTCCAATCACATATGGGGATGGTGTAGGGGAGCGCGGTGCGCAGGGCGGCGAGGCGCGGATCGCCACCGCTCATGACTTGCTCCAATCGCATTCATCCGTGTGCGCCGCGAGTACGCCGATGGCTTGGAGTGTCGAGTAGATACAGGTCGAGCCGACGAACTTCATGCCGCGTCGCTTCAGATCCTTTGAGATCTCGTCCGAGAGGGGCGAGGTCG
>CALJPB010000004.1 GCA_937981305.1 uncultured Selenomonas sp. | reverse complement strand
TCCTTCGCGCATTCGCGTTTCACGCGGGGATCACGCTTCATGTAAAGATCCTCTATGGGACGAATTCACATCACAAGGTAGAGGCGGTATTCAAGGCGGTTGCACACGCGCTACGGACTGCCGTAGGGAAAGATGAGCGACTGGGCGATGCGATTCCGTCGACCAAAGGTGTTTTGTAAGGTGATCCTATGATTACAATTATAAATTATGGGGCGGGGAATCTGTTCAGCGTAGAGAAAGCCTTTTCTGCATTGGGGGCAGATGTCCGCGTCAGCAGTACGGCTGCGGATATTCTCTCTGCGGACAAAATCGTCCTGCCGGGGGTGGGCGCTTTTGGTGACTGCATGGAGCAGTTGAATGCGTCGGGATTGATTCCTGCCATTCGGGAGGGCGTTGCACGCCGGATCCCGCTCCTTGGAATCTGTGTAGGACTTCAAATACTATTTGAAGGCAGCGAGGAATCCTCGGGCGTAGAGGGACTTGGACTGCTGCAAGGAAGAGTATCCAGAATTGCTGCCCCGCACGAAAAAATCCCCCATATGGGGTGGAATGCTCTGAATATCGCGGAAAGCCATAGGGAAAAAGGCTTGTTTACGGGAATTCCGCAGGATTCCTACGTGTACTTTGTCCACAGCTATCAGGCGTTGCCGAAGGATCGAGCGATCATTTCTTCAACGTGCTTCTATGGCGAGGAGATTACGGCATCCATATCCGCCGGAAATATCATGGCGACACAATTTCATCCAGAAAAGTCGGGGGATATCGGACTGAAGATCATTCATAACTTTGTTCATGGGGAGGGAAGCACATGATTATTTTTCCTGCGATTGATCTGCGTAATGGAAAATGTGTCCGCCTGCTCCGAGGTGATTTTGCCCAAGAAACCGTATACAGCGACCGACCGGAGGAAACTGCCCTTCGTTGGGAACGGGAGGGGGCGGAGTTCCTTCACGTCGTCGATCTGGACGGAGCACTTGCAGGCGAACCGCGCAATACAGATGCAATCAAGAGAATTCTCAGTGCAGTACGAATTCCGATTGAGGTCGGCGGCGGGATACGCAGTCTTGAAACGATTGAAAAAACCTTGGAACTGGGCGTGCAGCGCGTTATTCTTGGCTCTGCTGCCGTGCAGAATCGTGATCTTGTCAAAGAGGCATGTCATCGATATGGTGATCGTATCGCAGTTGGAATCGATGCCAAGGACGGCATTGTTGCCATTGATGGGTGGGGCGTATCGGGTGGGATTACAGCCGTTGTACTTGCCAAGGAACTTGCATCCTTCGGGCTGAAGACCATTATATACACCGATATTTCAAGGGATGGTACGCTCTCGGGCGTAAACATTGAGGCAACGTCCAAGCTGGCAGCCGAATCAGGCATCGACATCATCGCATCGGGCGGCGTTCGGTCGCTGGATGATATCCATGCACTGAAGAAGTACGAATCGCAAGGAATCGTCGGTGTCATTGCCGGTAAATCCATCTATGAAGGTACGCTCGTGCTGTCTGAGGCGATTGCAGCTGCACGTTGACTGCATTT
>CALJPB010000003.1 GCA_937981305.1 uncultured Selenomonas sp. | reverse complement strand
GCCGTCTGCATGATGGATGCGCGTGTCTGTTCCGCGCCGTTATACATATTGGCAGCAGCCTCGGCGACCTTCGGATGGACGAGGAGTTTGTACCACGGCGCAGTCATGTCCTGCCCGCCGATCATCTGGTCGATGTCCTGCTTCTGCGTGCATTCGGATAAATCGGGCGCGTCAAAGTCAATCGTTTCTCCTGCCTCCTCCGCTGCGAGGATTGCCTCACGCAGAAGTTCCAGATTGCTCTTCGGCGGCGCAATGTGTCTGCCCTCCTGCAGTGCCTCCTCATAGGCTTTTGCGCTTGCCTCGTTCAGCGCGACTGCCTCCGCAAAGCGCGGCAGGAGCGACGCATAAGGGCGAAAAGCCTCTACATACTCGCCGTAAATCTCCTTGAGCATATTTTTCTTGCCGTTCTGCTCCAAAAACTCCTCCTTGGAGATGTGCGGATAGATTTTCATGGATGCAAAGAGCTTGTCCGTACTCATGCCGGGCGATGAGAGGAAGCTCATCACATCGGACGGGCAGGGCAGAAGGCGCTTTTCCTGATAGTGCTTGTAGAGAAGGTGAAGGATGACGCCGTTAATGAGTGCCGCAGCGGAGTTCTCCCAGAAGGGATCTTTGCTTCCTCCGTCCCCTGTTTTGACCATCATCTCCGAGATGGTCGAAACATCGGTGAGTTCCTCAAAGGACTGAAAGTCGATTTCTGCGAACGGGTTCCACTTTGCCGCAGAGCCGTCCTTGCAGAGCGGCTCAAATTTCATGACCTTCTGCCCAAAGTGCTTCTTGCGCCATCCTGCGGTAAAGTTCCAAAGTTCCGCTTTTGGATCGAAAAAGAAAATGCTGTGCTTCCAGCAGATTCCCGTCGGGATCATGTTGCAGACGCCCTTGCCGCTTCGCGTCGGTGCAACCAGCAGGATGTGTTCCGGACCGTTGTGCAGCATGAGTTTTTCGCTAAAAGGGTTGATTCCGACGACGAATCCGTTTTCACGGATCGCCAGCCCTGCCTCTTTGATGTCCTTTTCCTTTGCAAAATCCGCTGTTCCGTGGCTCGTCATACGCTGACGGCTTTTATAGAACTGGTAGATGCCAAGCCCGCCGATGAGATAGACAATCCACTGCAAAAACGCATATTGCGCAAGTGTGCGCGGAATCGCTGCGGCGATCTGCGCGTCGTTCCTCCACGTCCGATGTGCGAACGGCTGATAAATCTGCCCGGCGATCTCGCCGGGCAGAAGCGGACTGTATTCAAGGTGCGCGGCAATCGCCTGTGTTGTGATCCACTGCGCCGCAACATAGGTGATCCCCGCGAACAAGAGGCAGAGGAAAAGGACTTTGTTCTGTTCTTTCTTTTCCTGCTCGTTCATATTATCCTCCAAAGGAGATGGGCTGCGTTACATAGACATGGAAGGTGTAACCGGGTTCGATGGTGATGGTCGGTCGCGTCGATGTGCTGTCGCGTACAATCTGCGAAACAGAATTGAGTACGTTGCTCATTGCACCCTGCATCATGAGCTGACCGCCCGTGAAGCTGTTCTGAGAAGAGGAGTCGCCGCTTGCATACGAGCCGAGCGCGGCAATGGCACTGGTGAGAAGCCCCGCACTGAACGCACGATCCAGATGGCGATGTACCTTGCCGGTAATGCCGTTATATCCACTGTCATCCACGGCGACCATGCTGCCGCCGATGTTATAGGCTGCGCCGTTCGGGAGTATCATCGTCGCAAACGAAATTGCAATGCGCCCATTCGCCGCGCCCTCGCTATGATACGAGCCGATGAGGCGTGTCCCCGACGGAATGAGGAGATTCGTCTCCGTTGCGCTGTCATAGACATCACGGCTGATTTGTGCAATGACCTGTCCCGGCGTGTCGGTGTTGATTCCGGAAAAGAGCATTGCAGGAATCATCGTGCCGACCTGAAGGATGTACGGGCTGCCCGTGTCATAGGACGCAGGTGCTGCCGTTTGGACGGCATTACTGTCGGGGACATCTCCCGCAGCACTCACCGCTGCTGCGGCATCACCAGACGATGTGTCCACCGTGCTGCCGCCAAGCGCGAATGCGATTGCCGAACGATAGCGATCCTCGAGTTCCTTATCTTCGCGTGCCTGTGCCGCAAGCCCGTCTGCCTCACCGGCGGGCATAGGAGCAGCGGGAATGTTGGGACTGGGGACGGGATACGCCGCCGATGGCACGCTCGGTGTCGGGACGGGCTGCACGGTGACAGCTCCCTGCGGATTTCCTGCCCCGCTGCCTGCCGGTTTCGCATTTGCGCCCGGCGCTGCCTGTGCATTTGCCGTCTTTGGACGACCTGCATCCAGTGATTGCAAATCGGCGTAGGAGAGTTCCTTTTTGTTCTCGTTGATCTGTGCCGGCTGCCGCGTCTCCGCAGCAAGCTGCTGCGCCGGTATGTGTGCGGGCTGATTGGTCGGTGTGTCAGGCTTTGAGATGTAATAGCTCCCGATGAACACTAAGACCCCAAACGCAATGATACCGCCGATGATCTTCTTGCGGATTCCGTACACATTGCGGTGCTGCCCGCTGTTCATCTGTACGTCGCCGGGATTCTCCTGCGTCTCCTCCTCGATCTCGAGATCCGCGTCATCCTCATCCTGCCGCTTACGCCTGTTACGGCTGAAAAAGGTTTTGAAGTCGGCAAGATACTTGCCGATGTTTTGCGGGTTGAATCCTGCCATACCATCACCCCTTATGGGTAATCGTCACCATGCTGCGGTCGGAAACGCGCAGCTGTGCCTTGTCAAATGGAAGATCGACGATGTAGTAGCCGTCGCGCGTGTGATAATTCACGAGCGTCATGGTCTTCTT
>CALJPB010000002.1 GCA_937981305.1 uncultured Selenomonas sp. | reverse complement strand
CTCTATCGTATCTACGATAGGCACGGCAAGGCGGTCGCGGATATGCTCGCTATGCGGGGGGAGGAGATCGATCTCACGAAGCCGTTCCGCTATGTTGACCCGCGCAAGCCGTGGAAGAATCGCTTCTTCGAGGGATTCTCGGCAGTGAACCTGCGCCGCCTTTATGTGCGTGAGGGACAGAGAGTGGAGGAGCTTCCGTCACTGGATGAGATTCGCGCATATGTGCAAAAGCAGCTGACGGAGGAAATCTGGCCGGAGGAGCAGCGCTTTGAGAATCCGCACCGTCACTATCTCGATATGACACCGATGTATTACGAGGTCAAGATGGGGCTGCTCGACGATATGCGCGGCAAGCATAGTTAGGATGTATATGATTACAGGAAAGACAAGACTGCTCGCCGTTATCGGCGCACCCATCGGACACAGCCTCTCACCGATCATACAGAACGCAGCCCTGCACGCCGCAGGGCTCAACTATGTCTATGCGGCTCTGCCCGTGCGTGCGGATGCCCTCTCTTCTGCGGTGCGCGGTCTCTGCAACGCGGGCATTGCGGGATTCAACGTGACGATTCCGTTCAAGACGGAGATCATCCCACTGCTGGATGCGCTGAGTGAGGATGCGCGGCGCATTCAGGCGGTGAATACCGTTGTGATCGAGGACGGCAGGATGGTCGGGCACAATACGGATGTCGTCGGTTTCCTCGCGGGCTTTGCGGAGCGGGGGATTGCGCTCACAGGAAAAAAAGCTGTACTCATCGGCGCGGGCGGTGCGGCGCGGGCGGCACTGTGGGGACTCCTGCGCAGCGGCATTTCCTCCGTCGTGATCGGTGTACGCAATGCGTCAAAGGGGGCGGCACTTGCGGCGGACTTTGCGGCGGACGGCGATGTGCGGGCGGTATCCTTTGATGATTCCGCATGGATTGCTGCGTGCAGCGATGCCGATCTTGTGGTTCAGACAACGCCGCTGGGGATGACACCGCACACGGAGGAGATGCCGCCTGTGGATGCGGCAGTGATAAATCCCTCTGCGGTCGTCTACGATCTGATCTATACGCCCGCCGAGACGCGCTTTCTGCGTGAGGCACGGGCACGGGGATGCGAAACGATCAACGGCGAGACGATGCTTGTCGCGCAGGGAGCGGAGGCGTTTTCGCTCTGGACAGGTGTGCGTCCCGATATGGAACTGATGAAACGGACGCTGCGCGAGGAACTTGCACGGAACACCTTGCGGTACTGATACCGATGGCGTTTGAGGAACTGGAGGACCGAGTGAAGCCGTATGGCAATTAAGGTAAAAAGAGCAGGCGTGCGACGTGCGCAGTGCAGTTGTAGTATGCCCGCTGTCTGGTGGGCGCTCTCGTACGTGCGGGGCGCACTGGTCATCTTTCACAGCCCACGCTCCTGTGCGCATGTGGTGCGTGAAAAGGATGTCGGCAGCTTTCACCGTCTGGTCGGTGCGGGCACGTATGCACCGCCGTCGCCCGTACCGCTCCTCACAAGCGGCATCGGTGAGGGCGATGCGGTGTTCGGTGCGGTGGATCGGTTGCGTGCGTGCGTCCGCTATGCGGCGGAGAAGTATCATCCGCGTGCTGTCTTTATCGGCGGTTCCTGCGTGAGCGGCATCATCGGAGACGATACACGGGCGGTGGCCGAGGAGATGGAGGAGGAGCTCGGCCTGCCCGTGGTGGCAGTTTCTACGAGCGGCTTTTTGGACAATGAGTCCTTTGATGGCTATCTCTCGGTTGCGCGTGTGCTGACTGACCGCTTTATGCAGCCGCCCGCGCGGACGCGTCAGGGGACGGTAGCGTTTCTCGGCGACTACGGCGGGCTCTATAGCGCCTATGTGCAGGAGCTGAAGCGCCTGCTTGCGGGGATCGGGCTGCAGCTTACGGTACAGTTCCCCACCTATACGCCGTTGGATGAGATACAGGCGGTGTCGGAGGCGGAGCTGCTCGTCGTGCTCGGCAGTGCGATGTCGGATGAAAAACAGGAGATGCTCGTCGCGTTCGCAGAGGAGCTGCACACGCGCTTCGGTACGCCGTACTTTGCCGAGTCGTTTGCGGGCGGGGCGGAGGAGACCGCACATTGGCTGCGCTGCATTGGTACACGGTGCGGGCGTGCGTCGGAGGCGGAGGAGGTGATCCGACGCGAGGAGGAGGCGTTCAAGCGCGTTCTCATGCGTGCGCGGGAGAGGCTTAACGGGCGGCGCACAGTGCTGGTCGTCGGGCGTGAACTGCACTGGCTGCAGCCCGAGATTCTCCTGCGTCTGATCGAAAAGGCGGGCGTACATCTTGCCGGAATTATCCTCCTCGCGCTCTTTACGGAGGAGCAGCGTGCCGCAGTGGAGGAAGGGCTGCGTCAGTGTACGGATGTACCGATCCTTGCGGTGGAGGATTCTGCGAGCGAGGATCTGCTGCGAACAGCGGATTTCGTCTTTACCACGCATGAACTCGTGGACGTAGAGCTGCGGCAGATCCTGCTCGGCAAGCTGCCCACGGTCGGATGGGCGATGGAGCGGCAGCTCATCGAGGATATGGAGCACGTACTCTATCGGCATACGGACAGAGGAGGGCTGATCTATGGATGAGGAAGTTCTCTCCTTCGACGATATGTCCGTGTGGATGGAGAGCTGTGCGCTGACCGGCGCGGCGGCGTTCTTCGCGGGGCTTCCTGGCTGTGCCGTGATTGTCAACGGCCCGCTGTGGTGCTATCTCTTTACCCAGCGGCACATCGAGCAGAGCCATAGCGACATCTCGCACCGCATGAAGTGCACACAGCTCGACAACGATGCAATTGTGTTCGGTGCGGAGGAGTATCTGCGCGAAGCCCTGCAGCCGCATATCGACCATCCGCCCGCGCTGCTCGCCGTCATTAGCGGCAGTTCGGCAAGTCTGATCGGCGATGATGTCGGTGCGATTGCACGCGCGGCGGGGGTGACCTGCCCCGTGGTCGCTATTGACAGCGGCGGGCTGGTTGGCAGCTTTGCAGACGGATGGGCGCGTGCTGCCTGCGCGATGCTCGATGTGTTGCTCGGCGGGGCACAGGGAGAGGTGCGGCACGGGGTCAACCTCATCGGCATGACCTCATCCTACTACAACGGTGAGAATGATGCGCGGGAGCTTGTACGCCTGCTGACGGGGGCGGGGTATGAGGTGCGCCATGTATTCGGCTGCGATATGCCGCCGGAGGATATCGGAGCCCTTGCACAGGCGGAGCTTAACATCGTTGTGCATGACGAGCTCGGACTTGCAGCGGCAAAATATATAGAGAAACGCTGCGGCACGCCGTATATCGCGCCGCTTCCTCCGTACGGCCGTGCGGGGACGCGGCGGTGGCTTGCGGCGGTCTTTGCCGCATTGCCGCCCGCGCACGGGGACGATGTCATTGCAGAGATCGACGAGGCGGAGCGCAGAGATTTCCTACGGATCAACGATCTCAAGAACACGTGGGGAGAGCTGCTCTTTGATACTGCGCTCATCCGTGCGCCGCGCTCGTCGGCGTGGGGACTTGCCGAGGCACTGCGGACGGAGTGGGCGGATGTGCGCCATCTCGCGGTTGCAGCGCAGCTGCGCGAGGACGCTGCTGCCGCACAGATCGCGGACGAGCAGCTCTCGGAGACGGATACCGCACGGGCGCAGGAACTCCTTGCGTCAATGGAGCGTGGTCTGCTCATGGGGAGCAGCAGCGAGTCCGTACTTGCCGACCCGCGCAGGATGCTCTACGTCCCCGTCGCCTATCCCGTCGTGGATCGCCTGCACATCTCGGATCAACCGTTTATGGGGCTGCGCGGCGCACGGCACATCGAGGACACCCTCTGGAACGGGAGCGTGCTCAGGCGCGAGCTGTCTGTCCGCACAGGTTTACATGGATAAGATGGCTGCTCTATGAAAAAACGGGGCTGCTGCACAGTTCTTTCGTGCAGCAGCCCCATTTCTCATTGATGCGCTTGTGGTGGGAGGGGGACACAGGTGAGTGTCTCGGGGATGTGTTCATACCCGACAATCTTCGCTGTGACCCCGTACAGTTTTGTGAGTCGTTCCTCTGTGATCGTATCGTTTGTCTGTCCCATGAAAAACACGTCGTCCCGCCCCCCATGATGGCAGTCTGATCTGCACAGTAAAAGGCATGACTTGGTGCATGTGTCGTCATCATAACCGTGATCCCCGCCGCACTGAGTGTACGGATGCGGTTCATCACGAGCACCTGATTGCCGAAATCGAGGCTCGCCGTCGGCTCATCCATGCAGAGGAGCTGCGGCTGCTGCGCGATGGCACGCGCCAATTAGAAGAACTATGAATGGAGGTCTTTCCTTGAACTACTGGAATATTTACGATGAGATCATCGCAGGTCTCCCACAGGACATCTGCATTGACGACTATGCGGTCGGGCGTCCGTGGACGTACGTCCGCGCAGGAAGTCTGGTCGGTGTCTGCATGACAATCCCTGCATACAGCCGTCCGCGTCTGCGCAGGGAGAGCTTTCTCGGCTGCTCGCTGCGCGAAGCGGGAGAGTACGTGCGCTCGTGGCAAGGGCAGGAGGCATCCATTGCCGCTGCCGCCATCAACGCATTTTACAATCAGCCGTCGAAGGTGGAGGCGATGCAGGGATTTCACGGAGACGATGCCTCTGCCAAGACACTCGACGAGCGCAAAAAGCTCGAAGCATTCGCCATGTATACGGAGCAGATTCGCGGGAAGAAGGTTGCCGTTGTCGGACATTTTCCCCACTTTCAAAAGAAGTGGGAGTCCATCTGTGACCTCTGCATCCTTGAGATGCAGCCCGAGTGGGGGGACTATCCGGCTGAGGCGGCGGAGTTCCTCCTGCCGCAGCAGGATTTTGTCTTTATGACGGGCGCGACGTTTGCGAATAAGACCCTGCCGCGCCTCTTGGAACTCTCAAGGAATGCCGTGACTGTCCTCGTTGGTCCCTCCGTCCCAATGCATCCATGTCTTTTTGACTACGGTGCAGACGGTCTTTCGGGATTTACAGCAACCGATGCTGCACGCGCTGCCGACCTTGTGCATTTCGGCTATGGAACCGATATTGCAAG
>CALJPB010000001.1 GCA_937981305.1 uncultured Selenomonas sp. | reverse complement strand
GGCGGAGCGGCTGCGCATGGACGTGATCTCCAACAATATTGCGAATGCCAACACGACGCGCGCACAGGGCGGCGGTGCCTATCATCGGCGCTACGTCGTCTTTCAGCCGCGCGAGAAGGGCACGGGCATCGGGTTCGAGTCCTTTCTCGCGCGTGCATCGAACCGCATGCGCCCCGGGGATGGGGTGCGTGCCGTATCCATTCAGGCAGATCGTTCGCAGGGACCATTGGTCTATGAGCCGGGGCACCCGGACGCAAATGCGGAGGGCTATGTCGAGCGCCCCAACGTCAACATCGTTTCGGAGATGGTGGATATGATCTCAGCATCCCGCGGCTACGAGGCGAATACGACGACCATCAATGCGGCAAAGTCAATGGTGACGGCGGCACTCCGCATCGGTGGCGGGAACTGATTTCTTGCGTACATTTTAAGGGAGATCAATGTATATGGAAGTACAAGCACTGCAAATGACCCCCGTTACGATGCACGCAACCAGTCATCTGGGCGAGACCATCGAAAAAGAGCCGCCGAAGAGCTTCGGTACCTATCTGAAGGATGCCCTCTCCGAGGTCAATCAGCTCCAACTCGAATCAGACAAGCAGAACAAGCTGCTCGCGGCGGGCGAAATCTCGGATGTCTCTCAGGTCGTCGTGGCAGGGCAGAAGGCAGAGATTGCACTGCAGCTGACATTGCAGCTGCGCAATCGTGCTGTGGCTGCCTATCAGGAAATCATGCGGATGCAGGTATAAGCAATCACCTGCCGTTTTCGTGTGCGCCTGACGGCGGCACATAACCGTGATGACTTGAAGGGAAAGAGATTATGGGAGAGTGGAAAGAGCGCGGCCTTGCCATGTGGGAACGCTTTGACAAGCGTCAGCGCTACATCATGCTCGGTTCGGCGCTCGCGATTCTCGTCCTCATCTTTGGTATGAGCTTCTGGTATGGCGGCAAGCCTGATATGGTGCCGCTGTTCACCGACATGGAGACCAAGGATGCCGGTGAGGTCGCAAATCAGCTGCGCGAAGCGAAAATCAGCTACGAAGTACAGGAAAATAAATCGGGGACGACCATCCTCGTCCCAACGACGAATGTCCATGAGGCGCGCCTGAACCTCGCGACGCAGGGACTACCGCGCGGGAATAAGGGCTTTGAAATCTTTGACGACAGCAAGCTTGGTGTCACGGAGTTCCAAAACCGCGTCAACTATCTGCAGGCACTCCAGGGAGAACTGACGCGTACAATCGAGCAGCTTGAAGCGGTCGAGAAGGCGCGTGTTCATATTGTACTGCCTGAGGACAGCCTCTATAAGAAAGAGGAGAAGCCTGCAACGGCATCCATCATGCTGCGCCTGAAGCCCCATGCAGAGCTGACCAAGAAAGAAGTCAAGGGGATTGTCAACCTTGCGGCGCACAGTGTCAAGGGGCTGACTCCTGAGAATATCACGATCGTCGATGATACCGGGAAGATCATGAACGATCCGGACGATCAGGACGAGAATGCCATCGGTGTCAAGACGCTCACGCAGCTTGACATGACGCGCAAGGTGCAGGACAACATCGAGAAGAAGGTGCAGTCCCTGCTCGATCAGACGCTTGGTGATGGCCGCGCGTTTGCACGGGTCAGTGTGGAACTGGACTTTGATGATCGTCTGACGGATCGCCAGACCTTTACGCCTGTTGTCGATGATGCAGGCATCATTCGCAGTCAGCAGGACATCTCCGAGAGCTACGTTGGCAGCTCGACGACACCCGGCGGACCTGCGGGCGTGCAGAGCAATGTTCCGGGCTATATCGCACAGGAGCCGAATGCGAACGCCGAATATGAGAAAAAGGAATCGACGAAGAACTATGAGATCAATGAGGAGCGTCAGCATGTTGTCTCCTCTCCGGGATCCATCCGTCGTCTGACGGTCGCTGTCCTTGTCAACGAGGATGTGACCCAGCCACAGCAGGAGAGCATCCTGCGCACAGTAAGCAGTGCGGCGGGCATCAACCCGCAGCGTGGAGACACCATCTCTGTTGAACCCCTGCCGTTCAGCACCGAGGCGGCAGAACGCCGCGCTGCGGAGGAACAGGCGGAGAAGGATCGTCAGGATCGCATCTTCTACACGCAGATCGGTCTTGCGCTTCTTGTGATCGCGCTTATTGTTGGCGGTGTTCTCATGTACCGCCGCAAGAAACAGCTCGAGCGTGAGGCTGCCGAGGAGGCACAGCGTGCGGAAGAAGAGCGCATTGCAGAGGAGCGTGCCGCAGCAATTGCAGCAGGCGAGGTCGAGGAAGAGGAACTCTCCGAGGAGGAGCAGCAGCAGCTGAACCAGAAGACAGCACTGCTTACGCTTATTGATTCGAAGCCCGAAGAGGTCGCTCTCCTCGTTAAGACGTGGCTTTCGGAGGAGGAGTAAGTATGCCGGATATGTATGGCGGCGGTGATCTCACCAATCAGCAGAAAGCGGCCATCCTCTTCATCGCCATTGGTCCTGAGTACTCGGCAAAGCTGTTTCAGCACATGGACGATGATGAAATCGAGCAGCTGACGCTTGAAATTGCGAACCAAAAACAAGTTTCCTCCGCACTCAAGGCAGAGGTCATTGCCGAGTTCTACTCCATGTGCATGGCACAGGACTATATCTCCTCGGGCGGTCTGCAATATGCGCAGAACGTCCTCGAGAAGGCGCTCGGCCCGGACAAGGCGCTCGAGATCATCAATCGTCTCACGACGAGTCTGCAGGTACGTCCCTTCGACTTCCTGCGCAAGACGGATCCCGCGCAGCTGCTCAACTTCATTCAGAACGAGCATCCGCAGACCATCGCTTTGATTATGGCATATCTCGATCCGGATCAGGCGGCGATTCTCATGGGTTCTTTATCGCCCGACAAGCAGGCGGAAGTCACGAAGCGCATCGCGACGATGGATCGCACGTCGCCGGACTTCATCCGCGAGGTCGAGCGCGTCCTGGAACGGAAACTGTCGTCCATGGTGACGCAGGACTTTACAACGGCAGGCGGCATCAAGGCGATTGTCGAGGTGCTCAACCGCGTCGATCGCACAACCGAAAAGGCGATTGTAGAGACCCTCGAAGTCGACAATCCGGAGCTTGCCGAGGAGATCAAGAAGCTCATGTTCGTGTTCGAGGACATCGTCCAAATCGACGACCGTTCCCTGCAGCTTGTCCTGCGCCAGGTGGAGACCAAGGATCTCTCTCTCGCGCTCAAGGCAACGCCGCAGGAGGTCGCCGAAAAGGTGTTCAAGAATATGTCGACGCGTGCGGCCGATATGCTGCGTGAGGAAATCGAGTTCATGGGACCTGTGAAGATTCGCGATGTGGAGGAGGCGCAGCAGAAAGTTGTTGCCGTTATCCGCTCACTTGAGGACAAGGGCGAGATTGTGATTTCGCGTGGCAAGGGAGACGAGATGATTGTCTAGGGTTATCAAGGCAGCCGTCTGGGAGGAAAACCCGCATCTCATTGATGCACCGCCGCCGCCCCGTCCGGAAGGCGAGGAGGAAAGTCTCAGTGAGGAGGCCGTTCAGAATCTGCTTGCGCGCATAGCAGAGCGGGAGCAGGCGATGGACGAGCGTGTCAAGGAGGCGGAGATCCGCATCGCTGTCCTTCGCGGGGAAGCCGAGGAGGAGCGGGATCGACTTCTCACAGAGGCACAGACAAAGATCGAAGAGGAATGCGAGGCGGCACGTGCCCGTGGGCACGAGGAAGGCTTTGCTGCAGGCCATGCGGCAGGAGAGGCGGCCGTGCGTGAGGAGATGGCGGAACTCGTCCGCCAAACGAACGCACAGGCGGAAAAGACCCTGCGCGATGCGCATGATGCCATACGCGACTATGTGGTGAATGCCGAGCAGGACATTGTTTCGATTGCCATGACGGCTGTTGAGCGTGTACTGCCGCAGCATTTCATTGATGTGCCGCAGATGGTTCTGCCCGTCGTACGCGATGCCATTCTGCGCGTCAAGGATCAGAAGGAGATCGTCGTGCACGTACCGCCCGCCAGTTATGACTTCGTACTCATGGCGCGGGACGAGCTGCGCTCTGTCTTGACGGCGGGGGATACGAACCTAACGATCACCTCCGATGAGGCTCTGAAACCGGGGGACTGCCTTGTGGAGACCCCGAACGGCAGTGTGGACGCACGTCTGCAGACGCAGATCGAACAGCTCAAAAAGGCTGTGCGGGAAGTTATGCTATGAATATGAGTGAAACGGGGGGAAAACCCCCATTTTCCATAGATATCCATAAATTTCAGGATGCGCTGAGTGCCGCTTCCCCTATGAAGCTGACGGGAAAGGTGACACAGATCATCGGACTTGTCATTGAGTCACAGGGACCGACCGTCACGGTGGGCGAGCTTTGCTATGTCAGCTCGCATTTTGTAGGTCAGCCGCCGATTCCGGCGGAGGTTGTCGGATTCCGTGAGGGCAGCGTGCTTCTCATGCCCGTCGGTGAGATGCAGGGCATCGGTCCCGGCTGCGAGGTTGTCGCAACGGGACGGCGGCTGCGCGTCAAGGTAGGCCCTGAACTCCTCGGGCGTGTGCTTGACGGGCTTGGCAACCCGATTGACGGAAAGGGACCGATCCTCGCCAAGGAAGAATATCCTTTGCAGGCACCGCCGCCACCGCCGCTCACGCGTCCGCGTATTCACGATAATCTTTACGTCGGCGTGCGTGCCATCGACGGGCTTATTACACTCGGAGACGGGCAACGTATTGGCATTATGGCGGGCTCGGGCGTGGGGAAATCGACGCTGCTCCGTATCTGCGCTGGGCTGCTGCTCCCCACCGGCGGCGAGGTGCGCGTCGCAGGCCAGGACCTGACCACGCTCAGAGCCCACGAGCTGCGCAGAGCCCGGCGCGCCATCGGCATGGTCTTCCAGCACGCCAACCTCCTGGAGCAGCGCACCGCCGCCCAGAACATCGCCTACCCCCTCGCCCTGGCCGGGGCGCGCAAGGGCCAGCGGCACGACCGCGTCGCCCGCATGCTCACGCTCGTGGGCCTGGACGGCCGCGGCTCGTCCTACCCCGCCCAGCTCTCCGGCGGCCAGCA